>CANQHO010000007.1 GCA_947623815.1 uncultured Bacilli bacterium
TAAGTCAAATTGATAATTGCATTATTAAATTGACCAACAGAATTTTTTGTGGTCAATTTAATTTTTCAATTGAATTTATTTTTATAATATAACATTTTTCGACAAAATTTTTGAATTATTATAGTATAATACTCATTATCTTTTATCTCATTACGCGATATGATATAATAAGAAAAAATAGGAGGTTTTACTAATGAAAAATGAAGCAACTGACATTCAGAAAATAGTAAAATGGTTTTTACATGTTCAACCCATGACCCATAAGAAATTGCAAAAGTTATTATATTTTAGTTATGGAATTTACTTAGCCCAAAACAACAATATTCCAACTGAATTATCTAATCGGCTATTTAAAAACAATTTTGAAGCCTGGGCTCATGGTCCAGTAGATCCAAATGTTTATTTCCTTTATAAGAATACGGGTATTAACTTATTATATATTGAAAATATTGAAAACATTTATTTTGATAAAAATATTATGCTTGCTTTAAATAAAACAATGGATATATATGGTGAATATAGTGCTGATGAATTAGAAATTATATCTCATAACCAATCACCATGGAAAAATGCTCGTCAAAATTTATTGCCAATGGAACCATCAAATAATTTACTATCTGACATTGATATTTTTTCAACGTTTAAGGATTTGTTAAATAATGAAACAGTTTAGTACTGACCATAATAATATATGTATCGATTTTTCCAAATTTCCATTTTGTTTTAAATGTGTTAAATATAAAGATTTTATTAATAAGCTAAAAGATACCAATCAATTTTTCAAATATTTTAAACGAATATTTGAAACGGAAATTCCAATGTATACTCAATATTCATTTGATAATATAGTTAAAATGACTAATAAACATTCGCATCCTATTAGAAAAAATACGGATGATTATAATAAAATTATAAATATCATCAAAGAATTATTAAAATCTTATAAAGAAGAAAATTACAACAATCAATATTTTGAAAATTTTTTAAGAAACAATATAAATGATTATAATCTTTGGCAATTAGGAGTAAGTAGCAGTTTAAGAATATTTGGGATAAGAGAATCAAATAACTTTGCAGTTTTATTTATCGATTATCATCACTTGATTTATCCCGATAAAAACTATAATCATTATAATTATGATTTATATGATTTTTGTCCTATAACAAACGGAGGTAGTTATGAATAAGAATATTTTATATCCTAAAAATATAGATAATTTGTTAAAAAAGAACGAACTTATTATCCAAAATGAACAAAATATCGAAAAAATTGATAAAGTTATTAAATGGAAAAATTGGTTTACAACTCAAAATTATAATTACAATTACGTCTGTAAAAAAAATGAGTTTTTAAAAAGTTATTGTGATAACAACCAATTTTCCTTACAAATATGGCATCATGGTAATAAAGTTGATTCTATAATTTGTAATTTATTGACAAATTATTACAGTGAATATAATACCGAATTAACAAAAGTAGTTGATATTTAATTTATTTAGACTAAAAGATATCACACTTCAAGTGATATCTTTTTTAATAACTATTTATACTTTAAAATTTTTTTAATTTCTCTTTCATTATCTCTTTTTTTAAGCATTTCCCTTTTATCATAATTTTTACGTCCTTTGCCAAGTCCTAAAAGAATTTTAGCCTTTCCTCTGACAAAATATATTTTTAAAGGGACTAAAGTATAACCCGATAATTTAACTTTTTGTTCTAGTTTTAGTATTTCTTTTTTATGTAGTAAACATTTTCTAGTTCTAGTTTCATCATGATTAAAAACATTTCCCTTGTCATAATGACTAATATGCATTCCAATAATAAATACTTCTTTTTGTTTTAAAATAGCAAAACTATCCTTTAAATTAGCCTTACCGGCTCTAATTGACTTTATTTCGGTTCCTGTTAATACTAATCCAGCTTCAATCGTATCGACAATAGCATAGTCATGATACGCTTTTCGATTTTGTATTTCCATAGACCCCTCCTATTTTTTTCGATATATTTTTCTATTTTCTTCATTATCTAAAACAAAATCAATTTTATGACTTTCCTTATCCGCATTAGATACAATAATATTTAACTTATCTCCTAAACGGTAAGTTTTATTATTATGACTCATTAAAGTCATCGTACTTTCATCATAAATGTAATTGCTACCAGGTAAGTCTTCAACACTAACTAATCCTTCAATCAAATTAGGAAGTTGAACAAATAGACCTTTTTCTAAAACACCACTGACCATACCACTATATCTATCCCCAATATGATCCATCATATATTCGGCCATTTTCATTTCATCTACTTCTCTTTCACAGTCGACACTGTCTCTTTCTTTTTCCGATGAATGTTTGGCAATAGTCGGTAATTCTTGTTCTAAATATTTTAAAGTCATCGGATCCATTTTATGTTTAAATAAATACATTCTAAGAAGGCGATGAACGGTTGTATCCGGAAATCTTCTAATCGGTGATGTAAAGTGGGTATAACAAGTGCTGGCTAAACCAAAATGGCCAATGTTGTTAGTGTCATAAACCGCTTTTTGCATGCATCTTAACATCAAATTAGAAATGATATTATATTCTTCTTTATCTTTTAATTGATTTAAAATATTTTGAACTTCTTTAGGGGTTAAATCTTTTATATTCCCTTCTACTTGATAACCTAAGGCCCCAACAAATGCTAAAAATTTATATATTTTTTCTTCATCAGGAACCCCATGAATACGATAAATAAATGGTAAACTCATGTAATAAATAGTTGAGGCTACAGTTTCATTGGCAGCAATCATAAAGTCTTCAATCATATTTTCCCCAATACCCCGATATCTTTTTTTAATATCAATGGCTTTACCTTCATCGTTAACTATTATTTTAGCCTCGTCAATTCCAAAATCGACATACCCATTTTTAACTTTGTTTTTTCTAATAATTTTAGTTAATTCATACATATTTTTTAAAGGTTCGACAAATTCTTCATAACCTTCTGGTACTGTATTTTTTTCTAAAATAAGATTGACATTGTTATAAGTCATTTGTTTTCTAGAACGAATAACACTTTCTAATATTTCAGAATTTACAACTTTCCCTTTATTATCAATTTCCATCATACAAGATAAAGTTAAGCGATCAACTCCCGGGTTCAATGAACAAATACCATTAGATAATTTTCTTGGTAACATCGGAATTACCCGATCCGCTAAATAAACACTAGTACCTCGATCTAAGGCTTCATCGTAGGTTTTCATTCCCGGTTTTACATAGTAAGATACATCGGCAATATGAACCCCTAATAAGTAATTGTTATTATCTAGTTTTTCTAAAGAAATCGCATCATCGATATCTTTAGTATCATCACCGTCAATCGTAAAAATCATTTTATCTCTAAAATCAGTTCTACCGACACATTCTTTTTCTTCAACATGATCCGGTAAATTAGCCACTTCTTCCATTATTTCATCAGAAAATGTATCATTGATACCATATTTGTAGACAATTGATAAAATATCTACCCCCGGAGCATTTTTATGACCTAATATTTTGACAATATTACCTTCGTATAAATTATCGCCAATTTTTTTACCTAATTTAAGTAATACTTTATGGCCCGGCATGGTTCCTTTCAAATTTTTCTTATCGATTTTAATTCTTAAATGCAATCTATTTTCATCTAGTTTGACAAAACCATCTTCAACTATTTCCCCCACTTGTAAGCCGACATTTCTTTTAAGTATTTTGACAATCCGTCCACTTCTTTCTTGAGGATTGATTATTTCGACTACTACTTTATCGTTATGAATGGCATTATTTAAATCATGTTCATTTATATAAATAGAATTATCTTCACCATCTAAATGAACAAAAGCATATTTTCCTTTAGTACCAACTAAAGTTCCCACTTTTAACCTAGAATTTTTCGCATATAATTCATATCTATTTTTATTAGTTCGATGAACGATTAGATCTTCTTCTAAATCATTTAAAGTTTTGATTAACTCTTTTAAAGTTTCTGCGCTTTGATCTAAATTTAAAGCGTCTTCAATTTCTCTAATATCTAAAGCCTTATCGCTATCATTTAATAGTTCTAATAATTGTTCTTTCATACTAACCTCCACAAATTCATGTCTAACTAATATCTATTATACAAAATTATTTAAAAAAAGCCTAGAATTTTAAATGTTTTTTTACAATTTATTCCATTTGGGTTGAATCGTTTTAATAATTAATTCTTTATTATCGATAGTAAGGATTTTTAAAAGACTAGCCTTTAGACACATTTCTTTATTTTTAGTTATTCCATATTTTTTATCACCAACAATCGGATTTCCGATTTTTTTTAAGGCCAATCTAATTTGATGTTTTCGCCCAGTTTGGATATTTATTTTAACTAAAGTACTATTTTTATATTCTTTGATTTTTTGATAATTTGTTATCGCTATTTTACCATCTTTTTGACTTTTGACTTGCCCATTTTTATCAATTTTAAGATAGTCTATAATCGTATCGGTATCTTTTTTTAAATGACCGGATACTAAAGCAATATATTCCCTTTTTAAAGCCACTTGATTCCAATTCTTTTGATAAAATTCTTGGACTTTTTTAGATTTTGCCAGTAATAAAACCCCAGATGTATCTTTATCTAATCGGTGAATAATAAAAACTTTTTGATTTTTATTTTTGGTTTTTAAATAAGTAGATACCAAGTGATAAACTGTCTTTTCTTTTTCTTTAGAAGTAGATATAGTAAGTATACCACTCGGTTTATCGATAGCAATTATATTAGAATCTTCATATAAAATGGGAAAAGGTAAATAACTACTTCCTTTTAATATTCTAACTGTATCAGTTTCTTTTAAAATAAATGTGGCTTTAGTTTCTATTTTATCATTTACTAATACTTGTTTATTTTTTAAAAGACTTTTTATTTTTTCTTTAGAAAAATCGGTGGTGTTTTTTAAATAGGTTATTAAATTCACTCATTCACCTTCTTTAATACTAAATATTTTTTTAGTTTTTCTGGATATGATAAAGTTTGATTTAAAGGACTGGGACTAGGTAGATAAATGGCTTTTAGATTAGTTTCTTTTTCTAGATATTTTTGGTATAATTCTAAAGCCTTTTTTCCCGTTACATATACAGTTTTAATTTGACTATTTTTGATTATATAGTTTATGTCATTAGGAATGACATTTTTAATTGTACTATCACTAGATCCGATGATATCACATTTTTTTACTACATCGAATAAAGCAATATGATGGTCTAGTAAAAATTGTTTTTTATCCGTTATTTTTTCTTCAAAAACATCTTCTAAAAGATGCCAAAATTGATTTTGCGGATGACCATAATAGAAATTTAGTTCCCGCGATTTACGACTAGGAAAAGAACCTAAAATCAAAATAGTTGAATTTTTATCATATATTGGTGGTAACGGATGAGTTACCGTTTCCTTAACTAACTTTTTCATATTTTTACTATACAATAAAACCCTAGATTTTTCTAGGGTAATTTATTAAAAAATTATATTTCTGGATAAACACTCGCTTGTTTACGACTTTTCCCAACACGTTCAAATTTAACGACACCATCTACTTTAGCGTAAATTGTATCATCTTTACCAATTCCAACATTTTTACCAGGATAAATCTTAGTTCCACGTTGACGATAAATAATTGATCCACCAGTAACGAATTCACCATCAGCAGCCTTCGCTCCTAATCTTTTACCAATTGAATCACGTCCGTTTTTAGTAGAACCTTGTCCTTTTTTATGGGCGAATGTTTGGATATATAAATGTAATAAATTCATACTTTATCCTCCTATTCTTCAAATTTAATATATTTTTGATAATCAACAGTTAATTCTTTTAATAAAGATAACATATTTTCTAGTAAAATTTTGTTTTCTTTTGTTGATTTTAAAATGTCTACTTCAATTAACCCCTCAACATGACTTGCTTTAACTGAATTTTCATCGAATCGCAACATCGCATTAACTGAAGTAATAACTATACTACTAACACTAGAACAGACAATATCATGGCCATTTTCCGCATAGCCAGAATGACCTTTAATTATTACTTTTTTTATTTGGTCATTTTCTTTTTCTACTTTTACTTTTATCATACTACCATTTTATTTCTTTAATTTCTATTTTAGTATATGGTTGACGATGTCCTTGAGTTTTACGATATTGTTTTTTTGGTTTATATTTATAAACTTTAATCTTTTTTTGCTTACCATGTTTAAGTACGGTTGCTTTAACTGAAGCATTTGGTACATATGGTCTTCCACAAGTATCATCTACCATTAAGACGTTATTAAATACTACATCTTCTCCAGCTGGAACATCCAATTTTTCAACGTAAAGAATTGATCCTTCTTCACAGTAGTATTGTTTTCCACCTGTTTCAATAATTGCTCTCATATTAACCTCCTTATTATCTAAGACTCACTATTAAGGCACTTAACGTTTAAAACCTTTTCTATGTGGTTGTAGAGTGAGGCTCTACACAATATAGAATTATACTATTATTTCCTTATAAAATCAAGGTTTATGCTTAAATTTATTTAAATAACTCTAATATATTATACGAATTTAAAGCCAAATTAAAACCTAGTTATTAAAACTAGGCTCTGAATGACTCAAGGCTTCTAAAGTTTCCTGAGTACCACTCGATATAAAATATACCATATTTTATGCATAAAGGCAATAACTTTTTTATACTTTTACTTAAAAAGATTAAAGATATCCAAATTTTCTAATCGCATTTATGATATTTTCTAATTAAATTTGCTTCTCTTTTATAGCCCCTTTTTTCTAATTCTTTTACAAATACTGGCCATGGTGGAATATTACTCATATATGATTCTCCTGGACCATTATATGCCCCACCGCTTGGTCCTGAGTATAATCCTCCACCTGGACCTGTATATAATCCTCCACCTGGACCTGTATATAATCCTCCACCTGGTCCTGTATATAATCCTCCACCTGGACCAGTGTATAATCCTCCACCTGGTCCTGTATATAATCCTCCACCTGGTCCTTCATATAATCCTCCACCTGGTCCTGCATATGCACCTCCATCTGGACCAGTGTATAATCCTCCACCTGGTCCTTCATATAATCCTCCACCAGGACCTGTATAATTATTTCTAGGCCACTTATTAATTTTCATTAACTTCAGCCTCCTCATTTATTTCTTCTTCATCTATCTCATCAACGAATAAATACTTATGCAATTCCAACATTGTATGAATTATTCTTTTTTTTATAAACATAATAAATGGAATTGGATTTTCTTCTAAATCTAATTTTGATAATGCATTATAATATTCTTTTCTACATTTTTGATCAATATAAATTGGTGGTATTTTTTTCTTAATTAGAAGCCAATTCATTATGGCTCTTGATATACGTCCATTGCCATCTCTAAATGGATGAATAACAATAAACTTATATGTGAAATATGCCACTTGCTCTATGTACTCTCCTATTTCATATTGATCTATATTTTCCATAAAAAATTGTAGTTCTTTATCAAGATTGTTAATTCTATCATTTATCTCATAATACGGAACTGGTTGTATAGTACCTCTTTTTAATAATGCAGTTTCATCCCTATACTTACCATTATCATCAGGATATGGAACATATTTAAATAATAATGAATGTAATTGTCCACAGTTTTTGAATGAAATATTATCTCTTGTATTAATTACATATTGTTGTAATTCAAAATTACCAAGTGTCATTACTATTTCTTCTCTATCATTCTCAAAAAATTGACTATTAGTGCCATTAAAATTTAAATCGGCAAGTATGTAATTAAGTTGTTTTCGATCAATTACTACCCCTTCAAGTTTATTATCATTATAAATATAATTTTGCAAAAACTTTTGACCGGTATATTTATTAATATCCATCATAACAAAACTCATTGAACTTACAACATTAGATAACAATGTGCTATCAATTTTATTTTCTATTAGCTCTTGTCTTTTGGCTGATACTCCATATTCCCACATTCTTTTCCTTAATGATTCAGAAGATATATCACCATCTATTAAATTTAGACCATAAGCAATTCTATTCAAACATGAATAAAAGCTAACACCAAAATATTCAGCTATAATTGTAATGCTTTCAAAATCAATAAATCCATTTTTATTTTTGTATTGTTCACATACGGTCCTTAACTCATCAGTAGGCATAAGTAAATACCCAGCAAAATCGTTTGCATATTTTTCTATTCTTTTACTTGACTTTTTTAAGCACTCAATATAGTCAGTTGTTCCAATTTCTTTATTCAAATCTTTTATAAAATGACAATATTCATGTGCTGCAGTAAATCTTTGTCTTTGCCAGTTTTCATTTGAATTAATACCTACAATCGTACAATTATCTTCATCATTAATGATAATACCGTCTAATTTTTCAAAACTTTTTAATACAACATATATGCCAGCATTATGGAGGATTTTAAATGGATCTATTGGAAAAGTTAATTTGCCACTTTTTCTTAGTTTTTCTAATTCATTTTTTGCTAAATCTTCTGGTGCCATATTAGTCATCCTTATTTTGTGATTTTAAAATATTTTTATACTCAATTAAACTAATAATTTCTTTTTTATCTTTTTCGCTTAATTCATTAAACCCCCTAGCAAAAACAACATTACTACTATTTATAGTATGTTCTTCAGCTGTTAATTCATCCATACTTATATTATATAATTTTGAAAAATTCATTAATTCTTGCAAATCAATTTTGCGATCTCCTTTTTCAATTCTTAATATTGCATCTCTACCTACGTTCAAAATCTCAGCAACTTGTCCTTGAGTTAATCCCATATATTTTCTAAGTTTTCTTAACCGTTCTCCTATTTTTTTATAATTTAACTTTTTCATATCACCACTCCAACATCTAAATTTATTTATATTATATGCAATAATGTTGAAAAAGTCAACATTTTATATATACTTTTACTTAATTTTATACCTTTGATATTTTTTTAAATTATCAACTTCTTTTTGATATCCTTTTGTTAAAATCTTAACTGAATCATCTGGAATAATAATACTTTCTTCAAATTTAAATGGCAAATCTAACTGATTCAATATTTTAATATCATTTTTATAAGTTAAATCACTATTACCCAAAATATTTATCAAAGTAATTAAATCTTCTATTTTATTACTATCTTTTTTTATTTTGTCATTTAAATAAATACTAGTTAAAGTACCTAAAATATAGCGCATATGAACATAAAATGATAAATGTTTATTTTCAATTATTTTTTTTATTGCAAAAGGTAATGTTTTATTTAAAAATTGATATTCAAAACTACTTTTATCTAAATCTTCTAAAAAATTATTAATTATTATATCATCAACTCTTTTATTTTTTTTATAAAGATCAATTAAAATTATTTCTGTATATATTTCGATACTTTTATCCATACTAGCCAGCAAATCATTATGTTTATTTATAATGACTTCATCATAAGGATATTTTTTTAATAAAAAGTTTTTCATTAAATGTTCCAAGGTAATCGTAGGTACCTCCCCTATAATATTTTCAATCTTACTAATTTTATTTTTATGTAAACTAAACTTGTGAATAAACTCATGCATAATAGTATAACTATCCCTTAAACTTTCATTATAAAAAATATTTACTTTGCCATCGATATTAGTATAACTTTGTTTATTGCTTAGATCTTTAATAAAAGATACGGTATATTTTTTATCATTTTCTTCTCTTAAAATGTTTAAAAATCGATCACCATAATCATCAAATTGTTTTAAAAAACCATAAACATTATCAATAGATTCATTTAAGTCAATTTTTTTAGTATAATTTCTAATATTACAAGTAATAAAATAATTTAAAAAAATGGCTACTAATTTTTTTATTTCTTCTAAATTTTTTAATTCATCATCTAAAATATTATTATCGATTGATACTTCTAATATCAAATTTAAAAAATCATAGTTCATCCTACCACTTCCTCATTAAATAATTTTTTTCGTCAATTATAATACCATCTTTTTTAAAAAAATGATAGGTTCCTTGGTACATTCTTTTAATATTAGAAATAATTTTTACTTTAGAAAAATTAAAATCATAATAAATTCTTTCTTCTAAAAACTTATGCCATAAATAAGATTTATTTTTAAAAAATTTTATATTGTGAAAAAATAAAAATAAAAGGATTAAAAAGAAAATAAAATCAAAGTAAATAAAAGGTAAAAAAATAAGAAATAAAATTGATATAAAAAAAGTTAAAGATAAAGTAAAATAAAAAGGAAAAGTTTTATTTAAAAAAACATTTAATATTTTATATCCATCCATCGGATAAATAGGAAGAAGGTTAAAAATAAGTAAAGGATAATGAATAGATAATACCAAAGGACTTTTAAAAAAATAAACATAGATCATTTGAAAAATTGGTCCGGTAATAGCCACTAAAAAATCTTCTTTTAAGGGTTTATTTATCAAAGTATCACAAATAGTTAATCCTCCAAAAGGAAGCAAAATAACTTTTTTTATTGGCCATTTAAATAAAAACATCATTAAAATATGACCACATTCATGAAATAAAATAATTAAAGTAAAAGTTATAAAAAATCTAAAATAACCTAAAAATAAACAAAAAAAAGCTGTCACAATAAAAAGAGGATGTAGTTTAAAAATATTCTTTCCCATCAATTACCTTACCATCTTTTTTAAAAACTAAATAAAGACTGTCTTTATCAGTTTGACCAATTAAATTACCTTGTTCAATATAATCATATAATTTAACACTGGCATTTTTTATATTCCCATACCAAACATCAGTCCCATCAACTTGTTGAACAATTACGGTATTATTGTATTTATCTTTCTTTCCAATAAAAACAACCATGCCACTTTTTAAAGCCGGAACTAAATAAGAATCATTAACTTTAAGTTGATAACCATCTTGATATTTTTCTTTTTTTTCATAAGTTAATTTTTCTTGAAAAACTTGTTTGGTAGTTGGACTAGTTAATTGTTCAGGTAAAAACTTACCCAAATATTTTTGATAAACATTTTTTAATTTGGTGAACTCTAATTGTTCTTCATAAACAACATTGTAAAATTTTTTTTGGAAACTAGGTTTAGCCTTTAAACTAATCAAACAAACTAAAGTAAGTAAAATAGTAAAACTAAATTTCAAAAATACATTTTGATAAGGAGTTTTGGTTTTTCTTTTATTTCTTTTTTTATTTTTGATGTTTTTTCTAACCTCTTCTATATCCATATTATCACCAGTAAATTATATGTTTTTCTAAATAAAAAAAATGACTAATAATCATTTCAATTTTTGTTTTACTTTACCTCTTGAACTAACAATATTTTGACTTTTACTTTCTAGATAAAGTTGTTCTCTTTCTTTACATAAATCATTTAGTTCTTTTAAATAAAGTTTTTTATCAGGATGTTGATCTAAATAATCTAAAACTTCTAAATCATTGGCTTCAAATAAATAGGTTTGAACGTTTCCATAATGTCTATCTTCTTTTATATAAGCAAAAACCATGTAATTAGGAACTTCTTGATAAGTAACTAACAAAATATCTTCCGAACTATTACCCCGGTAATTTCCATATCGATATACTGGAAAAATTTTACCAGTTACTAATTCCCGAACGTATTTTTTAGAAAAAGTCTTTTGAACCATAATTTCTTTAATAATTTCTTTTCTAGCATTTTTAATATTTTCTTTCATCGATAAATCGGTATAAATAGTACTATCTTTGGTGATAGTCGCTAAACGACATAAATATATTTTATTACTTACTTTAGGAAACATCTTAACCCTTCTTTCTTGATTTTCTATTATAGCACATTTTCATGAAAAAAACACCTATTTTTCAGTGTTTTCTTCAATATAATCTGGGTTTACTTCTTCATCTATCGTCTTTAAAACTTCATCATCCACATCATCCTCGATGACATCCCAAGGTTCCTCATCTTCCTCAATGGCAATTTTCATTTTCTTTTCTCCAACCATTTCTACTCCCAGTTCTTTTTCAATATCAAAATTGATACTACCATCATCAGTGATATTTACTGAAGTACAGTTTGGTTGTTTCAAGGTCCGAACAATAATATCTGTATCACTAGATAAATCTGCCGTGTCTTTTAATCTAATATTAAATAAATCATTATATTCTATTTTTTTGTTGACAACTGTTGTTTTAGAATCACCTTCATAGGAATACCAAATATTGACATCATAAGAACCGTCTACTCCAATTTTATTTCCCGTTTTAAATCCTTTAAAATTGTGATTTATGATCCAACAACCCAAAACGGTTGATGGCTTGGCTTCTGGAGTGATTGTATAATTATTTTTAAAAAACTTTTTTCCTTTTCCGAGAACTGCCTTAGTTACAATTTCCTTATATGCCATAATAATTCCTCCTCACTTTAATGTATGTAACTAAAAGAAATTCGTGCACGAATAATAGCAATTTTAACTATTAAATAAATTTTTTATTTAGAAAAGTCTTTTAAAAATAGAGATAGGCAACTTGTTTGATATTTTGTTCTGTGATATAGTTAATTATAGGTGTAATAAGTATGAAAAGAGATATCAAATTAGACAATTTTAAAGGGATTTTAATTTATTTAGTTGTTTTAGCCCACCTTTTATATTCAACTAGATTATTTACGCCG
This sequence comes from uncultured Bacilli bacterium, assembly GCA_947623815.1. Taxonomy (GTDB): domain Bacteria; phylum Bacillota_I; class Bacilli_A; order RF39; family UBA660; genus HGM10857. Next base: position 12,710 of record CANQHO010000007.1, read on the forward strand.
GCAGGAACAATGTTTTTTGTGAAAATTATTTATTTTTTTCATATGCCCCTTTTTTTAATAATATCCGGTTATTTTTCTAAAAAAGTGGATAATAAAAATTTATTTAAGTTATTTAGTTTATTTATCTTAATAAATTTTAGTTATATTTTATTTGATTTATTTAAAGATAATACTTTCGATTTATATACTGTAAAGTATTCAGCGTGGTACATTTTAGCCATATTTTTGTACCGTTTATTATTAAAAAGTAAAATCTTTAAAAAGTTTTTCGATAGTAAATATTCTTTATTGATTATATTTATTATTTCTTTTTTAGGCAGTTTTATAAATTTTTATTTGATTAAATTATTAACTTTTGCTTTTTATTTTTTCTTAGGTTATAAATTAGATTTAAAAAAACTTAAAAAACCGATTTTAAAATGTCAAATTGGCCTTTTAAGTATATTTTTACTAATTACTATTTTAATTATTTTTGTCCCTTTTGATTTAAATTTTTTAATGGGGGCTTATATAGATAGTTATAATTTAATTATTTTAAGATTTATAACTTACCTTATCAATATTTTACTATTTATAATAATTTACAATCTCATTCCTAATAAAAAAATAACCTACATTTATAACTGGGGATATAATTCTTTAAGTATTTATACTTTCCATCGAATTTTCACTTTAATTATATGTGATTTATTGGTCAGTACCCCTATTCATTTACCTGTAAGTTTAGTTGTCTCTTTCCTTTTATGTCTTTTATTTAGTAGTAAATATATAACCGAATTTTTAAATAAAATTTTAAATTACATATATAAATATAAAATAGTATTTCTCATTTTAGTAACAAGTTTGTTTTTAATATTATCTATAGATAATATTAAAGATATAATCTTTAAAAAAACTTCTTATGTTTCTTATGAAGAAAATGAAGAAATTAAAAACAGTGTTTCTTTAGGGTTTGTTGGAGACTTAATTTTATTAGAAAATCAAGTTAAAGATTATTATCTTGATGATGAATTTCATTTTGATTATCTATTTCAAAATACTAAAAAATATTTTACGGATACCGACTTTATGATTGGGGTTTTAGAAGGTCCAGTTGATGATAATAAAAATTATTCCGTCGGTAATTTCGATGACGGTAAAATATTAAGATTAAATTACCCCACTAGTTTTTTAGAAAGTATAAAAAAAAGTGGCATCGATTTAGTAACTATTTCTAATAATCATATTTTAGATAATGACTTATCTAGTTATCAAAATACTATATCTAATCTTGAAAAAATAAATTTAGATTATGTTGGGAAACATAAACAAAGTAAAATTATCAATGTCCAAGGTATTTCTATTGGTGTATTAGCCTACACTTATGGATTAAATTATATTAGTGAAGATGATCTTTTTTCTAAATACCCTAATGTTACTAACTATCTAGTTGATAAAAAAAGTAAATACTTTAAAACAGTAAAACAAAGTGTTCAAAATGATTTTGCCAATTTAAAAAAACAAAACGTCGATTTAATTGTGGTTTTACCCCATTATGGAACTCAATTTGAAAACCAACCCGATGACTTTCAAAAAACGTGGAATGAAATATTTGTGAATAATGGGGCCGATATTATATTTGGTTGTCACACCCATAGTGTTCAACCCGTCGAATATAAAAATGACACTATCATATTTAACTCTGTTGGTAACTTTGTCAACTCTTATATTGAACATGATGGCGATATATCTTATATGGCCAAAGTATATATAAATAAAAATACTAAAAAAGTAATTAACGGTAGTGTTATTCCTTTAATTGCTTTAAAAGATAAAACTTACGGTTACTTTTCTATTCCTATTTATGAAGCTGTAAACAATAAAGATTATCAAAATATTACCGATAAATTAGAATACGCCAATAAATTAGTTACTTCCATTGCCTTACACAAGAAAATAAATTTAAACGATTTAGAACCAGAATATTGGTATTTTAAAGATGGCTATAAAAAGCAAATAAAAACCGATTTTACTTTAACCGAAAAGGATAAAAAAAGTTTAATATATCAAAAAATAGAAGTCAATAATAATATCTGTTTTATTGGTGATAGTATAACTGAAGGATCTAAAAATGGCTTTAAACCTTGGTATTTACCTTTGATGAATTTCTTTCCTAATAAAAAAGTTTTTTCTATCGCTAAAGGTAGTTACACTACTACTGATTTATTAAAAAAATTTAAAACCCAAATGGCTAAGACTCCTTGTGATTTATCAATTATTGATATTGGCACTAACGATATTAGATACAATTTAAAAAGTAGTACTGATTATATCCAAAATATTCAAAAAATAGTTAATACCTTAAACAGTAAAGAAGTTATATTACTATCACCCTTTAAACCAATTAGCGATTCTGATATCGGTCTTAAAAAAAATAAAAAAGCCAAAAAAGAATTGTATTTTAAATACAATTTAGAGTTGGAAAAATATGCCCAAAGTAAAGAAAATATATACTATATAGATCCTAATATTTATATTGAAAAAATTTTAAAGGTTGAAGATAAAGAAAACTTTTTCGTCGATAGTATCCACCCTAATAGTGGTTATGGTATAACTTTATATTCTTATGCGACTATGCGTTAGTCGCTTCTTTTAATAATTGCTCAAAACATTTTATATGTTGTCTTTCATCTTCAATAATTCGCGATAATAAATTTTTAATATACTTATCATCAATTATACTTATATGATATAAATAACGCGAAATGGCTTCTTGTTCTAATTCAATATCACTTTTTAACATCGTTTTTATATCTAAATCATAATCGATAAAACTACTACTCCAATAGGTTAAACAAGTATTGTCATTAAGAATAAATTTCGGATTAACTCCTAAAAGTTTTATAGTTTCTCCTAGTAATTCTAAATGCCGCATCTCTACCATTGATATTTCTTTTAAAGTATTAGAAAAATTAGAATTGCTATTAAATTTATCAAAATGTTGGTAAATATATTGAGTAATGGAAGTTAATTCACCCGTCATACTAGAATAATCTTCTAAAAGTAACTTAGCATAATATTCATTTTTACCTTCTACTTTAACACTAGGATATGGCTTATCTACTCTACAAATCATCAAATCACCTAAAATATTTTATGTTGTTAAAAAAAGAAAAAGACTTTATAATCTTTCAAAGTCTTTAATTATTTTATGCATTTTTTTATTTTTAGTAATATATACTAAATATTTAAAATAACAAAAAGCCGCTATTTTAGTTTTAAAGTTTTTAGATAATACCCCATTTTCTATTTTTTTATCATCATCAATCGTAATATATACTTCATAACAATCTTTATTAGAAACATATAATTCTTTAATATTTAATTGATACATGTTGTAATAATGCGTTACTTCATTTACCACATCATTTTTCATCGGTTTTTCTAAAAATTTAAAATATTTTTTTAAATTTTCGTTGTTTATAAATGGTTTTTCATTATCTAAAAATATTTTTTCCACTTTATTTTTATGGTTATAATTATTATATATTCCTTTAATACAAGCATGTAAAATTTCAATAGAAAGTTCTTGATTTAAAATATCCCCAGCACAATTTTTATTATACAAGAAATCATTTAAAAATTTTTCTTTAGCTAAATCTTCATAACTACCTTCTTTTTCCATTTCTACTTGATTGTATAAATCACTAATATGAATTATTTTAAATGGTTTCATATCGGTAATTGGATTTCTAAAAAAGTAAATGTCGAAATGATTTTTACCACCTACTTGATTTTCTTCAATCATATCAAGTGTCTGGTAACTATGAACTTGAATAGTAAGTAAATTACCTACTTCAATATTTATTCTTTCTTGTTTAATATCATCTCTATTACTATTTAATAAGTTTAAATTAGCGGTAGTAATAGTATTACCTTGTTCATTATAAAAAGATAATAAACCATGATAGTTTTCTTCTTCATTAGTATTTAAATCATTATTAGCAACTTTAGTATATACTTCCCCACTAGTTATTTTATCGCTATCTAAAATATCATTTATTTTAACTAAATCACTTAATAAATCGATAAAATGATAACCATTTTGATATAAGTTGTCAAAACTTTTTAAAGAGTTGTTGGTTTTTGAAAAAATATCTATATAAGTGATTGGTGTTTGGTATTTACTGACAACATCAGATAATACTTCTTTGACTTTTTCATAGCCTTTGTGATATTTTTTTTCGTTCATTACTTTGATATTAGCCTTAGAGTTTTTCGCTAATTCAAATAATTCATAATATTGTTTTTTTACTTTATTGATTGCGTTTCTAGACATATCAGTGGTTGTTAAAACTGGTGTATCGGTTAAAACGTTGATATCATTTTTTAAAGCAAAGTCTAAATACATATGATGAGCCCCAGCATTTGTTCCTAATATAATGTTGGTAATTTCTAATAAATTACAAATGGCTAGTAAATTACTGGCGGTTTCATTAGAAAGATATTCATCATTTTTATAAGCATCTTCTAAAGTAAATATTTTAGTGTTATTAAAGTCATTTTCTTTTAAATATTTTAAAGTACTTTCTTTTTTAGATTCTAAGTCAACTACCAGTGCTAAATTGATTTTGTGTTTTTTTAAATATTTTAAATAAAAGTTTTTGGCATTTTCTCCCATACCAATAAGTGCAACATTTTTCATAATTTTCCCCCTTAAGTAGATAATATAATATACCTTGATTTATTAAATGTCAAGAAAAATGGTATATTTTGGATATTATTTTTTCAATGTTTTTTCTTTTAGAAAACCTTCTAACATTTCAAAATTGGCTTCGAAATTCGCTAAAGCAGATAAGTATTTTAATGATACTCCTTTTTCTTTTAAAATGTTTTTTAAGTATTTTAAATCTTCTTCTTCTAATTCTTCTTCAAAATTTAAGTTATATAAGTATTCAATAATAAAAGTATTTAAATCTAAAATGGTTAAATTTAACAATTTTTGATCATGACTTTCTCTATAAATTGTACTTTTACCATCTAAATCAATAATTCTAGGATTTAAATTTTTATTTAATAATATATTACTATGGCCTTTTTTTAAATTGGATAAATTAGGCTTGTTACTTAAATCAATTGGATATATGTATAAATCGGTTAATTGTTTCACCGTTTTTAATATTTCTAAACATATTTTTCTTTTTAATGTTTTGGGTAAAAAAGAAAAGTAATGAATATCTAATCCATGTTGATTTTTTAAAACACAGCCTCTAAAGCGATTATTTATATAAATAGTATCTTGGGGTAAATCGACATTTTTAATATATTGTTGTCTTTGCTTAGCTTTTAATATAGCTTCACTAGAACAAAGTCTTACTCCATCTTTATCGACATAATTTATTTGGTTAGTTTTTTTTAAAGGTATCAATTTTAAATTGTTTTTATCATAAATCTTAGTTGGTTGATTTAACCGATTAAAGTCTTCTACTCTATATTGATGATATATTTTATATAAAGTATCTTTGTTGATGCGATAGACAACAGCATCTGATCCTTCCCCTATTTTTTTACTTTTTATTTTATCAAATTGTTCATTAGTTAAATATATTGCCATAATATCCCCCTTTACGGCATTATATAATAGCACTTTATTTAATAAAAAGCAAACATTTTTTTGTTTTATAAATAACCAATTTAACCAATTTAAAAAATTTGGAAATAATTAACTTCCAAACCTTTTATTCGACATATTTTGACAATCTATAGTTTTATAATACTGTCTTAGATGTACTCTATTCAGGGGGACAGTATTTTCTCTTTCTATTTTAATTTAAATAGAAAGGATGATGCTTATGAAAATAAACTTTATAAGCAACAAATACTATAATAGTAGTAATCACAATCTATTCGACTGTGTTTATATATTCATTATATATTTAATCATCACTGTTATTTACAAAAATAAGTAACTTTTGAAAATACCGTTCTTAACTGAACGGTATTTTTTCTAAAACCAACAAAGAGAAAATACTGTCGAGTACATCTCTTTTTTTATGAAGTTTCCTTCACAATTTAATATTATCATATTTTTATTTATTTTACAATACTTAATCTCTTTCTTTAAAAAAATGAACAATATCACCATTTGAAGCATCAATATAATATTCATACTCATGATATTGATAATCAAAACTTACTTCATATACTTTCTTACCATACTTATAATCTAGTTCAATATTGGAACTTAAACACTTTTAAAAATCAAAAATCTCGCAAACCATTAGAAACCGGGCTTTTTTTTGTCAAATTTTAATTTTTAATATTTCGTAAGTTTTCGTATGTCTTTTTTTTATTATAAAATTTATGATACAATACAAATAAATATTGATTTTCCTAATAAATACTATATATTCTTAAAATTTTTTGTGTAATTTTTTCAACTTACGCATTTTTTATTGTGTACGATCCTTTGTAAAATATAGTTTTTTATCAAAAAAGTGTTTAAGTTGGGATTATATTTTTTATCCGTATTATTGTCAATATTTTAGAAACTGATAAATTAAGTGTTTTCAGTTTAAAAAATTTGGAAATAGTTAGCTTCCAAATCTTTTATTCGACATATTTTGACAATCTATAGTTTTATAATACTGTCTTAGATGTACTCTATTCAGGGGGACAGTATTTTCTCTTTCTATTTTAATTTAAATAGAAAGGATGATGCTTATGAAAATAAACTTTGTAAGCCATAAATACTATAATAGTAGTAATCACAATCTATTCGACTGTGTTTATATATTCATTATATATTTAATCATCACTGTTATTTACAAAAATAAGTAACTTTTGAAAATACCGTTCTTAACTGAACGGTATTTTTTCTAAAACCAACAAAGAGAAAATACTGTCGAGTACATCTCTTTTTTTATGAAGTTTCCTTCACAATTTAATATTATCATATTTTTATTTATTTTACAATACTTAATCTCTTTTTAAAAAATTTGGAAATAATTAACTTCCAAACCTTTTATTTGACATATTTTGACAATCTATAGTTTTATAATACTATCTTAGATGTACTCTATTCAGGGGGACAGTATTTTCTCTTTCTATTTTAATTTAAATAGAAAGGATGATGCTTATGAAAATAAACTTTGTAAGCCATAAATACTATAATAGTAGTAATCACAATCTATTCGACTGTGTTTATATATTCATTATATATTTAATCATCACTGTTATTTACAAAAATAAATAGCTTTTGAAAATACCGTTCTTAACTGAACGGTATTTTCTCTTAAACAACCTTTAAAGAGAAAATACTGTTTGAGTACATCTCTTTTTTTATGAAGTTTCCTTCACAATTTAATATTATCATATTTTTATTCATTTTACAATACTTAATCTCTTTCTTTAAAAGAATGAACAATATCACCATTTGAAGCATCAATATAATATTCATACTCATGATATTGATAATCAAAACTTATTTCATATACTTTCTTACCATACTTATAATCTAGTTCAATATCTAAATCATGCATATCATTTTGACTTATACCAATATCATTTGACACAATACTAATTACCTTTTCTCTAGAAATATAATTATCATCATTAACCTTTACTTCATCTTTAGTATTGTCATTAGTATTATCAATAGTACTATCATCTTTAACAACATTAGTATCAACACTATTACTTGGATTAGTATTGTTAGTTGTAGTTTTATTATTTTTATTCAAAACCAAAATAAGCGCTACCAACAACAAAACAATAATAAATAGTAAAATGGCTACTAAAATCATATTCACATTGAAACCATCATTAGTTTTCTTTTTCATATATCCACCATCCTAACAATTTAAATATAGCACTCATAAGTCTTTTAGTCAATAATATCAAAATTCTTTTTTCAAATATATTTTTAAAGACAATCTATATGAAGCATACACTAGCAAAATGGCAAATAATAGTATGACAATAATCCAATAATTTTGCATAAGATTAAGTATTTTAATAATACCAGTTAAATCGATATATTTGATAATAAGGCTACCTAGTATAACTATACCAAATACCAAAGAACATATTACAATTCTAGCCTTTTCTACTCCAAATTTATAAATGATTGGATACATAAAAGACAAAACTAGTAAAGTTCCAAATATAGAACCAGTGGTAAGCGATAAAATTTCTTCATAATCCAATATATGATAACGACAATAAGCAATTATAAAAGATAATAAAACGGTCACAATAGTCAATATTAAAACCAAAAGAATAGTTGCCACATATTTAGATTTAACACTATTTTTTCTACCATTTGGTAAAGTAATTACATAGGCATCCCATTTATTATAATTATCATAACTAAAAGTTGAAATCATAATAATAACACTCATAAAAGGAAGAATAAAAGAAATATCCATCTTTCCCATCAAACCTAAAATAAAATATAAAATTATAAAAATAGCCAAAAATTTAAAATTACCTTTAATCATGGCTAAATCTTTTTTTATTAAACCTATCATTACTTTTCCCCCTTTATCATTAAAACCATCAAATCATCAAGAGTTATTTTATCAATTACCTCAATAGAATATTTCTTTTTAAAATCTTTTTTATTTTCAATCAATATTTCATAATCATACTTATTTTTTTGATATTTAAGATAATCTTTTTTATCTATTTTTTGAAATTCCTTTTCCATACATTTAACAATACCATACTGATTTAATAATTCATCACAAGTTTTGGTAAAAACAATTTGACCATCATTGATAAAAGTTATATAATCCGCTATTTTTTCTAAATCCGTAGTAATATGGGTCGAAAACAAAATAGAACATTCATCATTTTGAATAAAATCTCTAAAAATATCTAATATTTCACTTCTTACCACCGGATCTAAACCACTAGTTGGTTCATCCAAAATTAAAAGTTTGGGATGGTGAGATAAAGCCGTCGCAATTTCTAATTTTTTACGCATTCCTTTAGAAAAAGTCTTGATTGGATTATTTATATTTAAAGAAAATTTAGTCAAATAACTATTAAATAACTTTGAATCCCAATTTTTAAAAATATATTTCATCGAATTATCGATATCGTTAGGAGTTAATATTTCCGGAAAAAACATATCATCTAAAACCACCCCAATTTCCTCTTTAATCTCATCTTCTTTTTCTTTAATATCCAAGTCGAAAATTTTAATATTCCCCGTATAATTTATAATATTCAATATCGATTTTATAATCGTAGTCTTCCCTGCTCCATTAGAGCCAATAAGTCCCATTATCATTCCTTTAGGTAAAGTAAATTTGACATTCCTAAGTTCAAAATCACTATATTTTTTATTTACATTTTTAATTTCAAGTGCATTAGTCATTTATATCCTCCTTACTTAATATTTCTAATATTTCGATAATATCTTTTTGTTTTATATCACAAGTTTTAGCCAAAATTAAAACTTCTTTTAATAGTTCCTCTATTTTAGTTAATTGTCTTTCTTTAACTAAATCTTTATTTATGGTGGCAACATAAATGCCTTTCGCAGGAACGGTTATTACAAAACCTTCTTTTTCCAATTCTTCATAAGCATTTTTAGTAGTTATCACACTACATTTTAAGTCTCTAGCTAAACTTCTAATTGAAGGTAATAATTCCCCTTCTTTAAGTTCATTATTTAAAATTTTGTTTTTCAATTGATTTTTTATTTGTTCATATATTGGTATTCCATTTGAATTACTAATTATTATTTCCATACTTATCCTTTCTTGTATATATTGATTATATACAGTATATACAAATTTGTCAAGAAAAAAAAGCTTTTTATAAAGCTCTTCTAAATTTTGATAAATCTATATCTTTATCAGTAGGTATTCCCTGCATTAAAGTACAAACATCGGTAATTATTTTATCCTTAGTTGTTTGAAAACTTCCGGTGGCAAATCCTTTTTTATTAGTATATATCCCTTTTAATAAACTCATTTTTTCCATACTAGTATTTTTAGGAATAAAATACTTGACAAATATTTTGTCTTTATCTGTAAGTTCTATTTCAATAATGGCGGCATGTCCTAAATCTTTAGCCATAATAATTATTTTTTTATCTAAATTGATAATTTCTAAACGATCTGATTCAATAGAGGAATTAAGTATAGCAACATATAGTTGATTACCTAATTCGCTTTCCCTTCCTCGTAAATTGACTTCTTTCCATTTACTATCATTTTTAACAGAACTTACTATCGGAACAGAAGAATAAAATGTTTCATTATTGATTACATAACTATGGACAAAATGGGAATATTCATTGATTGTAATCGGTTTTAATACTTGATTTTCATTACAGCCGTGAAAAGCCGCAAAATTTTCATAAATGGCTTCGACAAATTCTGGACGCATATAAGTAATATTACTACTTATAAAATCTAATGTAGCAGTATACCCTTGCTTAGTTATTCTTTTAAAACTCCAAGATTTTACTTTTCTTTTTAACTGTTTCATTTGATTATTAAAACTAATTAAAACACTATGAGGAATTTTATAATCCAACATCATTTTATTTATGTATGTTTCTATTTTAGATAAACTATCTTTTAAATCTTCAATATAATTAAAGGTATCATAATCACTATAAAAATCCGTCGGATTAGGTACTATATCACTTAATAATTTTTTAACTTTTAAATTGTAATCAAAAAGATTTTCTACTTTTTTTAAATCATCCATATTTACTCCTTACATTTATATTATAGCATAATTTATAAAAATTATTGTTTTAATTGATACTTTTTAAAACTATCGGTAAATTCAATATGATCTTTATCATAATACCAAATAGCGGCACTATCGTAATTATTTAATAATTCTTTACTGTCTTTAGAGTAAAAACTAATTAAACTAAGCATGGTACTAGTTAAAGCACTTTTAGAAATAACAGTGGTTCCATAAATATCATTGACTGGTGTTTTAGTTACCGGATTGATATAAAAAGTATATTTTTCATGGTTAATTCTTTTAATTCGATTATAAAAGTCAATTGAAGTATAAGCCGCATTTTTTAAAGATATATATTGATAAACACTATCCTTTTTTCCATTAGGTTCTTTTAAAGCTGCTTTGTATGGAGTATCATCATCTATTGATCCGGTTAAAACAACGGAATCAGTATTGATAAAAAAAGTTTTAATCCCTTCTTTTTTAAAAAGTAAACCGATTTCATCTACTAAATATCCGATAACGATATCATCTAAATACAAATTCAAATGATTATTTTTAATTTGACCATTTTTTAATTCTAAATTTTTTATATCACTTTCGATATTGGGGATATCATAAGTTTGATTTTTATAATTATCATTCCAAGCATCTACTATATTACCAATACCAATATCAACATAATTACTTATTTTATACCATTTTAAACCAATTTCTAAAAGATTATATAAATCTTTATCTAATTTTAAATATTCATCATTTTGATTATTAGTTCTTATATCATATAAATTAGTAAGACCATTTATATGTTTTTTTCTGTTTACTAAATTTTCTAATTTTAAGATTTTTTCTTCACTACTACTTTTTATATTACTAGCCTTTTTAGGATTATCAGTTATAAATTTAAGATAAAAAACCGTATCAAAAGCATCTACTTTATAAATGTATTCTTTATTTTTTTTACCAAATAAAACCATAAGCAAAAAAAGACTAAGTAAAATAAAGAATACTGTCCATATTATTTTATTTCGCATCTTTCAAAACTGATTGATATACTTCAATCATCTGCTCCCCTACTTTTTTTATTTCACATTTTTTGGCTAGTTCATAAGCAGCATCTTTTAAAGAAGGTAATTTTCCTTCTAAAATTTTTCTAATCAAATCTTCAAATTCATCATTGTTTTTACCTTTATAAACCTGTTTTTTATCTTTTACCCATTCAAATATGGGAATGTCTCTAACAACTACATCTATTTTACTAGAAAATGCTTCTAAAAGAGGTATTCCTTCGGTTTCTTCTAAGGTAGGAAAAAAATATAAATTGGCTCCCGATAAAGCCGCATGAATCATTTTTTGTTCAACATATCCCGCAAATTTCAAATTGGGTAATTTGGTATTAACGGCTTTTCTTATTTCTTTAGGTACTAGTTTTAAATCTAAATAACCAAACCAAATAAATTGGTATTCCGGTAATCTTTTAGCCATTTCGACAAAGTCTAAAATACCTTTTCTTTTTAAATAAAGACCAATCCCAACTACTATTTTATCATTTTTAGAATAATGATAAGTTTCTCTAAATTCTCGACCCAATTTTTCATCTTTTTTAAAAAAAGACATGTCGATTCCATTAGAAATAGCAGTTATTGGTGATAAACCATATCCTTCTTGAATTTTTTTAGAATATTCAGTTGGGGATATTATATGGTCTGCCTTACTATAACATTTACAAATCCACCATTTAAATAAAGGCGCCAATTGATTGGAAAATAAAAAGGAATTTTTAAAATCTTCTTTGGTTGAATGGGCATGATAAACAACTTTTTTTCCTTTCCTTTTAGCCTTTTTAGCCATCAAATAACTTTTGGGTCCAAAAAAGTTTATATCAACTAAGTCACAACTATCTAACTCTTTGGCATCAGTTGTGTAATCTATATTATTGGTCTTTAAGGCTTGTTTTTGGTGCTCAATAGCCTTACCAAGGCCAGATTTACCAATCATTTTTTGACTTTCAGTATAAAGTAATACTTTCATAATCCCTCCACTAATTCATATCAACCAAAATAACATCTTCCCCTATTTTTTTAATTTGACCCCATTGAATACTAAATTCATCTTTTTTTGAAATCGCAAATCGACCTTTAAGTACGGTTAAAGATATCAAAGTTCCATTAGAATCGATAGTCGCATCCGCAATCGAACCTATCTTTTTTCCATCGGATATATTGACAACATCTTTAGATTGTAATTCTGATAATTTCAAAATCATCACCTTTATAAATTATATGTTTAATTTATTATAATATCTTTCAAGTATTCTTTTATTTCATTAAATAAAGTATCACCAATACATTTTCTTGGTAAAAATAACATAATTTTTCCTCTTCTAGGAAGTATATATATCGCATCTTTTTTAATATTGATGGTTTTTATTTGTAACCAAGTATATTCATATTTTAAACTGTTTACTTTAGATGTAATTTTTTTATTATTGATGGTAACATGATATTTACCATAAGAATGACATTCTTTTTCATTATATTTAAGCACCATTTTAGCCATTAAAATATTTATGAATCTAAAGAAAATATAAAGTATAACAATTGATATAAGGTATATACTTAAAACGGTTAAAATAGATTTTTTAATTAAATAATAGACAAAGAAAAAGTAAAAAACTGTATATAAGATAGTCCATATCCATAAGTTTCTTCTTTTACTTTTTATTAAAAATTGATAATGATCTTCTTTCGTAAAATTAAAATCAAATGTCATACCTCACCTCATTAAAATATATCGATATTCGCTATATCTTCATTGATAATACTAACTAATGCCTTTACATTGTATTTTGAAAAAGCATTTTCTATTTTTTCGTATGGTAATAAGAAAATATCTAGTCTTTGTCTTAATAAATCATCAATAACTTCTATTTCAATGTTTTTAAAAAAGTTAATAATTTTTTCGGTATTTTTTTGATTACAAGAAATATTGAAAATTATATCATCATCCCAGTAATCCATAATATCATCGATTACATCTAAACTTACATATTGTTTTAAAAAGTCCATTATACCACCTTTTCTTCACAAATTTCTTCAATCGCACTTCTTAGAGTATTACTTTGCTTTTCGTTTATAACAGTATTTGTTAATACGATATATAAAAAGGCTTCTTTTAGGGTTTTTATATTACTTTTTAATATTGTACTAAATAAACGTAATACTTTTAATCGCGATATTTTAATACTGTTAATTAAGTAATAATTTTGGTTATTAAAACGATATTGCTCTAATAGTTTTATCCATTTATGATTTAATACTTCTTCATAAATTTCATCGTTATAATTGTTTTGGATTACTTCATCATACAATTCGTTATTTGGAGTAATAATTGTCGATGTTTTTTCTAAATAATTATCTTTAGTTATTCCATAACCAGTTTTAGAAGTAATTTCTTTATCTAACCAAATATAAGAATTGTCTTTTTCAAATTGACAAATGTATTGTAAATGTTTTTGATTAGCAAAGTACAAGCGATAAAACATCGTTTTATCGGGATTTATTAGTCGTGATGTTTTTTCTTTGACGTATATTTCTAAACCCATTTCAATATATTGGTCAAGTGTAGATGCTAAATCATTGGCTAGTAAAAAATTATATTCTTCATGGTTAGCCCGATTAGTAAAAGGTATTTTATATAATTTGGCAATTTTTAAATTGGTTTCTAATTTTTGATATGGCATTACTAAAACCGCCAAACTATTTTTTGCGACTTTGTTGATTTCAATACCATTTTCTTTTAAAATTTTAACATTGTTGATAAAGTTGGTAAAACTACCAGCTATATATTTTTCTTGATATAAAGAGGTATTGTTTAAAAAGATACTCGGTATTTGAAATAACATTTTAATTGCTATGTTTTCTTCTTGCGCTAGTGTTAAAATAGTATTGATTATCTGTTTAGATGAATATAAAATCAAATCATCTAATAGATAAGCCATTCTTTCTAATAAATTGTTTTTTTCTAGAGTATCTATTATTTCTTGAACTTTTTCTTCTAAATCATTTTCTATTACAATATTTTTAGTTTCTTCTTTTAAATTATTTAAATAGGTATTACTAGTAAAAATATTATCATTAACTTCTGGTTTTCCTAAGTTTATTTCTCTAGTAATAGTTGGAATTTCCTCTTCATAATCGGTGTTTTCTATATTTTCTACCGGTATTTCTTCATCATTAGGTGTTTCTATATTTTCTAAAGGTATGTCTTCTTCATCATTTGGATTTTCTGCATTTTCTAGTGACATCTCTTCATCATTAGAATTTTCTGTATTTTCTACTGGAATATTTTCTTCCATTATAGCATTTAAAGTTTGTTCAATGTTATCTTCATTTTCTATTTCATTTAACTCTTCTTTACTCTCTTCTTCCTTGACTATTTCATCTGGTTCTTCACTATAAATATGTTCTGGTATTATAACTTCTTCTTCTACTTCTTCTTGTAAATTATTTTGTAAGTAAATATAATTGTTTCTTTTTATTAAATCTTGATAAAATTCATATAATTTTTCTGGTTCTAGAGAAACCGTTTTAGCTAAATTATTTATTTGACTCGCTGATAAATAGGTATTGTCTTCTTTAGTTAAAATTTCATAAGCATCTTTATTAGAATTAAGTCTTTGTTCTATTTGATACTTTTCTTCATCTTTTAATTTAGGTTGGATAGATAACTCTTGCTTTTTGGTTTCTAACATTCGACAAATCCACACTAAAAGTCCTCTTTGGTCTTCATCCAATTCAAAATTCAATTGATTATTCAAATTTCCCAGTAAAAGACATTGAATAAATTCTAGGGTAACAAAAACATCTGGTTTTTCCGCCAAATACGGTTTTAATAACTCTAAATTTAAATTGACTAATTCCGTTTCATAGTGATTAAAAATATAAAGCATATTTTCAATATCGGCAATTTCTTGTTTACTATCGACTTCATTTAGTCTATCTTGGTCATTTAAAATACTTTGTTCTATTATTTGTAAATGTTCTTGTTTCATAAACCCTCCTATTGTTGTGTGATAATATCTAACATTTGAATATAAAAGATGTAATCACAATCGTTTTCTCTAAAAAAATGTTCTAAAGTTTCTAAAGGTATTTCCATTATATCCGCAAAATAAGTTAAATTTATTTTTTTATCTTTCATCAAATCTAAAATTTCATGTTTAATATCACGATACCATTCTCTCATCAATCACACCTTTTTCTTTTAAATATTCATCTATTTGTTGTTTTAATAAATCTTGTCTTTCTAATTCTTTTTCATCCCTGTTTTTTAAGTCTTCGATTTTCTTTTTATTACTGTAATTTTCTAAACGATTCAATAATGATTTAAGTTCTCTTTTTCCCGCTTGGTAACAACTTAGTATAAGTACTTTACTACTATCTAAAACCAAATACGAAATAGCTATTTTATCATTATGTTTTTCGTAAACATTTTTTAATTTTTGATTATATATTTCTAAACTGGTATCTTCTAAAATATGACCATTTTCAATCTCTTTTATCATATCAAGTAATTCTAAATAATATTTTACTAAAATATTTTTTTTCATATCTTGAACGAGGTAATTTCTTAAAGATGAAGTTGATAAATAGTATATTTTTTTAGGTTCATTAGAAATTTCTTTATTTATATATTTTTGTTGGTTTTCATAAAAATAGTTATAAAGATTTTTCAAAATATCCATAGTAACTTTTTTTTGACTTAAAAATTCTTCTTGATCACAAGGTTCATTTAAAAGTTGTTCTAAAGATTCTACTTCATTATACATAAGACTTAAAAATACGGTATCTTGAAAATAAGGTGTGGCACTGGTTTGCTTTAAAAAATCCCAATCGTTATTTTCTTTAGCCAGCAAAGTAATTGATTTTATATATTCTTTTACTTTATCATCTAAATTAGTAATTCTATCTTGATTTTGGAATAGTACTTTTTGGATTTTGGATAAAATAATTTGTTCTTCTAAAGTAAGTTGTTGTTTAGTTAATTCCGGTTCTTTATCAAAAAATAAATCTTGGTGTTTTTCAACATTTTCATCTAACTTTTGATTTAAAAAAATTAAAGCATTTTTTTTGGCAATTTCTAAAAGAATAGCGCATTTTGTTTCTATATCAAATTCACATATTTCTAACACATCATTTAAATTATCTAAATCTAAAATTGGATTTACTAATCCCTGATTATCAAAATTGGCTAAAACCTTAATAATTTTATCTATCTTTTCTTTTAATATTTCTTGTTTACTAGTATTTTCATCAAAATTTGCCATGTAATTTTGAATGTCATTTAAAATAGATTGTTGTTGTTCTTTGACTAATTCCATTTGGGAAAATTGATAACCTTTAAATTTTTCCATATTTTCTTTGATAAATTTAGCCATATCTATTTGTTTAATTTTTTCATTTTTTTTATCTTTTTCATATATTTCTTCTATTAAAGTTTTTAAAATATCTCCATTATATTCACATAATAAAAATGGATTTTCTTGACAAGCATTTAGTAATTTATTTACTTCATCTTTAAAATTATGTAGATAATCATATTTTTTTAAAAGTTGTTGTTGTTTATTTTCTAATTCATTTTTTAATGTCAATATTTCCATTTTCCCACCTCTATTTGGTTAATAATAGTATACCATATTCCTTTAATTATTCGCAACTAACTACCATTAACGTTTATTGCTTTTACTAGTTTTTTTTCTAAAGAATTTTTAGTATTTAAATAATCTTTGGTACTAAGATTTAATTTTTCACAAATACTATATAGTTCATTGTTAAAATCAAAATCATTTACTAAATATCCACTCAAGTAGTACTTTTTAAGAAGTAAATATATTTTTAGTTCTTTATCATTTAATACTTTAATTACATCCATACATTTATCGGGTAACAAGTTAATAATTCCCTCTTCTACCAAATCGTCAATTATTGTTTTTAAGTTAATTTTTAACTTTTGACGATATTCCATTAGATCGTTACTTTCTTTTAATATACTAGGTAATATTAAAACTAGTTTATTAGTTATTTCTCTTTTTAAATAAAGAGCATTTACCATATCATAATTATATAATAAATTCATATAAGATGTATCTAATATTGTTTCAGTTATTTCTAATATTTGGGCTTTATTTAAAAAATCATTTACTTTTTTATCGATAATATCGACATAAGGTTTATCAATATAATATTGTTCTAAATTTTTACTAGTTGTCTTTAACAACATTTTATTTTCTGGTACTTTAATAATTTCATCTTGAAAACTGATAATAGAAACAAAATTTTTCATAAATGGTAAATAAGAAGTTTTATTTTCAAGCATTTCTGCTTTCGTCAAAGTAAATTCTAAAGCCATTAGTAAAATATTAGCACTTAATTTAGCCAGTTCATTACTATATCTAAAAGCATTATTAACTATTTTTTTATATAAATCCCGCCAAGAAGCTAAAATCATCATTTTATCAGTTGGGTTTTCAAAAGTATCTAAAAGTTCTATTGCCCTATTTATATAAGCATCCATATATCATCACCTTTAACTAGATAAAATTTATCTTAACATAGCCAAGTTAGAAAGTCAATTTCTTGTTTAAATTTTTTTATCTTTGCCACTATAAAATAGAAAGGAGAATTTATGGCACGTCATAAAGTTGATATTTGTGGCGTGAATACTGCGAACATTAAGGTTTTAACCAACGAAGAAATGACCGAACTTTTTAAAAAATACCAACAAGGCAATCAAAAGGCTAAGGAAGATTTAATCAATGGAAATTTAAAATTAGTGTTGTCAATTTTAAAAAAGTACAACAATAGAACTGACAATATGGATGATTTATTTCAAGTAGGATGTATCGGTTTAATTAAAGCCATTGACAATTTTGATTTGGCCCATCAAGTTAAATTTTCCACTTATGCGGTTCCTATGATAGTAGGTGAAGTAAGAAGGTATCTAAGAGATAATAGTAGTATCCGCGTAGTTAGAAGTGTTAAAGATATAGCCTATAAAGCTTTAAGACTTAAAGAACAGTTAACCAATGAATTAGGTAAAGAACCTAGTATTTCCATGATTGCCGAAAAATTAGGTTATACAGAATTTGAAATAGCTAATGCTTTAAGCGCTATGAAAGATACCATCAGTATGTTTGAACCCATCTATAATGATGGTGGCGATACTATTTATCTAGCCGATCAATTAGAAAGCAAAGAATCAATTTATTCATTAGATACTAGAATTGCTTTAAAAGATGCTTTAAAAAAATTAAAAGATAAAGAACGTTATATTTTAAATTCTAGATATTTTGTCGGTAAAACTCAATTAGAACTAGCCAAAGAAATAGGTATCAGTCAAGCCCAAATATCTAGATTAGAAAAAAGTGGTATTGAAGAAATTAGAAAAATGATGAAATGACAAGTTATAAAACTTGTTTTTTCTAATGATTTAGTCTAAACTTATAATAGGTGGTAACATGGAAATAACTTTAATTCAAAATTTTGATGAAAAAAATCATCATACTACTAAAGTTAAAATAACTAGACAATATTTAATGAAATTAAACAGTATAAATCCCGATTTTTTTACAACCGATTTATTAAGAAAAGAACAGGATTATTATGAATTAAGTATCAGCGATTTTGAAAAGCTTTTAGATGAAGCCATGTTTAAAGTCGATTTGATAACTAAATATTCCACTAATTTAAAAGCGGCTTCACTAGAATTAAAAGAAAGTTTTATTAAGGCGCAAAATAATTATTTAAATGTCCGAAAAAACATTGCTTTTAATCTAGTTGAAAGTAGACATCAAAGAATTAAAATAATCAATAAAAAAATAGATGCTTTTATTTATGATAATTACAATATCGAACTATTTAATAATTTAATAATTGATTATTTTGAAAATTATAAAAAAATAAATAAATTAAACGATTTGATAAAAGCTAAAGATAACTTGTTAGAAAATTTAAGTATTTTTATCGATAAAGACATTTTAAAAGTTTATCAAGCTAATTATGAAAAAGCAATTAAAGAATGTGATGTTGAAAAATTGGAAAAACTTTTAAAACAAGGTCAACAAAATATTTTAAACCATTTTAAAAACTTTATTACTCCTATTGACAAATACCAACTAGGTCAACCATTTTATTTTATCTGTCACAGTATGAGTAATCCAAATTTTGAAGGCGATTTTTTTACTAACTACATTTCTTGTTCCTTACTTACGAAAGATTTAACAGATACTTATCGCAATGGTTTTGGTTTTATTTTTCCCGCTGATAATATTGTTGGGGCTTCTTATCAAGATATGTATGTCGATAATCAAGCCATCGATACTGATAGTTTATCTAACTCTACTACGGTTCCTTGTATAAATACACCTGAGTTAGTTATTAAAAAGGCTTTAGACCAAAAAGAAGAAAACAAAAAAAACCGAAGCGACCAAAAAGTATATACTGAAGTGGTGGTCAGTGAATTTAATCCGATAGCTATTTTTTGCTTAACTAATGGTAGTAAGGACTTAAATCTAAATTATCAACAAGCTTTGAAACTTCAAAAAAAATTTCCCCATTTAAAAATTATTGAAATCGATAAAACTTTGTATAAGGATGATTTAAAAGGAGAAAAAATATCTTTAATCCACGATATAGAAATGGCTTTAAATGGAACTTATCCTGATTATAAATTTGATTACTCTAGATTTGATTGGTTTTTTGAAAAATTTTTAAAACTAAAAAAACAACCTAATTACACTAAAGAAGATATTATCGCTTTATATTTAGAAAATAGAAAACTCTTAAGTTTCGATTTAAACAGTCAAGATCTATTTAGTGGTAAATATGATATTGAAACTATCAAATATATTTTGTTAAATAATTACAATTTTAATATTAAAAAAATATTAAATGGAAATATTGGTTATAACACTTTAACATATTTGTATAATAATTTAAAAAATAATTATGATAAAGATTTTTTAAATAATATCTTTAAAGGCTTGGGTAATTTTATGGAATTATACCCTAAAATAAATATAGATGATGAAATATTAAAGGAAATTAAAAACCAAAAAATCATTGATTTTATAAGTATCAATCAAGTTTTAATCAAGCAAATAAATCATAATTATCAAATCAAACAAAATGAATTTATCAATTATCAAAAAAAATATCAATTATTAACTAAAGAAAAAATTGAAAAAGAAAATAAAATTACCGAAATTGAAAAACAAAACAGTATTTTAAATTTGGAATTTTTATATAATATTGCCAAAGTAGATATAGAAATGGAACAAGATAGTTTAAATAATAATGAACTAGAAATTAAAAATTTAAAAGAAAAAATTGAAAAATTAAGAGAAGATAAAGAAAAACAGGAATTAGAAAAAAACCAATTAAAACGCTTTAAAATATTTAATTTAAAAAAACTAAATCAGATAGATTTAGTTATAAATGATTTGGTTTCTCAAATTAAATATTTAGAAATTAGACTTGATATATATAAACAAAATAGTTTAGAAAATAAAAACAACATATTATCATATCGACAAAAATGGGAAAAAGATACTGGATTTAAAATTGAAGAATTTGATATCAAATTAAAAGAAGCCGCTATATTTATTAAAGAAAATGATTGGTTTTTAGAAAAACTAGAATTAGATAAAATCAATAATGAATTAAAGGATATAGAAAAGATAATAGAAAATTTAAAACAAGATATAGATACTTTAGATGAAATCCATGAAGATATTAAAGGTATTAAAAATGTTTGAAGTTATTCTCCAAACATTTTTTATATACCCTTTTATATTGAAATACCAATGTTTTTAGGATGTTTTGGTATATTTAATACTATTTTATATAAATTGTATATTGTTTATTATATGGCTTTTTTATTACAAATAAAGGCATTCTACAAATTTCACAGATTGTAAATTTTGCGCCAAAACGCTTGGTTTGTCTTAAGCAAACCTTATCTTTTCGGGCGTTTTGGGGTTGGGCTCTTTCGGTCAATTTGGGTTGATTGTTTTACGCTGCGACTAAGTTGAATGCAGTTGATTCACTCTTTCCGTCTTTTCCATCGGCGGCGAATTTGACTCCAGATTTTAGAACTACGACTGGGCG
>CANQHO010000008.1 GCA_947623815.1 uncultured Bacilli bacterium
AGCATTATTTGCTTAATTTTGGCATGAAAAAATAACAGAGATTATTTATTTTCTGCTATTTAGGTCTGAGTAGTAACGGATAATATCATTTAAAACACTAATTGCGTACTTTTGACTATCTAAATACCATCTAGCGACATTTAAAGAATACTTTTTTGTAATATCTTGATAAACTAACTCTTGAAGATAATTTATTTTAGCCGTAGTCTTACCACTTACTCCATGACCAATTAAATCTGAATCAACTAAACAGACCTTTAAAGAACTATTTCTTAAATTATATAAAGTAGTAAGTCCGGTTATTCCTCCCCCAATTATTAAAACATCAATATCGATATCTTTATTTAATTTATTTATGTCATTATTCATTTTACAATCTAACCATAAACTTGACTTTTTCATTTCATCACCATTTTTAGTATGGCTAAAATTTTCCATAATATTTAAAACATACAAAACTAAAAATCAGACCTTCATATAATAAAATAGGATAGCAATTTCATTTTAAAAAGTTTCCTTATGAATAGTGCCAAAGCATTATAAAAAGAAAGGATCTGATAAAATGAAAAAAAGACAAACAATTATAATAAGTTCATTACTAACGGTATTTTTAGTAATGACGGCTGGTTATGCAGCTTTTACTAGTAAACTGACAATCAATGGAACAAGTCAAATCGTTGGAAAATGGGATATCAGAATAACTGACGTCAAAGTCCTAACTGTCGCACCTAATTGTGATGCCGGAACACCATCTTTTACTAATGACAATGTCACCTTTAATGCTTCTTTAAATAAACCCGGCGATGTAATTACTTATTTAGTAACAATCGAAAATAAAGGAACTATTGACGCTACCTTGAGTGGAATATCTTTTTTAAGCAACGATGAAAAAGAATCACCAGATATTATATATTCCGTAACTGATCCCAAAAAAGATTTACCCGCTCAAAGTGAAACATCCTTTAGAATAACAGTGACTTATAATCCAGATACTAAAGAAATACCCAACCAAAAAACTAAAACAATTATCGGAACTATAAATTATGTTCAAAAATATTAAATATCATTATAACTAAGGAACTATCTGAATGAAAAAGAATTTCCCTTGGTTAATAATTTTAAATATTTATCTTATCATAACAATATTATTATCAATCAGTCATTTTAAAATATATACCAATATTATAAATCCACTGTTTTGGTTTATTATCTTACTACTTATAAATAAAAATAGTTTTAGATCATATCATAATCACTATAACCTTTATTTTATTATCCTCAACATTTTTATTATTACTATATATTTTTGTACCGGTTTTATATTAGGATTTACTAAAAGTCCCTATAATCATTCTATAATTAGTATCATCAAAAACACAATTATAAATGTATTACCTTTAATTGGTATTGAAATACTAAGGTATACCACTATCAACCAAGAAAAAAGGCATCCATTTATTATAACTTTATTACTAATCCTAATAGAAATAAACTATAATCAAATTTTATCTTTACATTTAAAAAACGAACAATTTTTTAAATATATCTGCTCTTACTTTTTTCCCATCATATCTAATAGTATCTTATATACTTTTTTAACAACCAAACAAATTAAAACTTATTATCTTAGAATAATAAATGCCCTAGTTATAATTTTATTACCCATTTTTCCCAATACCGATTGGTTTACCAATGGGGTTATAGGATTATTCAATCCTATAATAGTTTATGTATTTTCTAAATACATGTTCCCAAAAGAAAGAAAAATAATAACCAAAAAAGAAAAACAGATAGAAAACTTAAATTATGTTTTGACACTAATTTTTGTTATCATCTTAACTGGTTTTATGTTAGGAATATTTAAATATAAACCGATTGCTATCCTATCTAACAGTATGTCACCTAAATTTAATCAAGGAGATATACTTATTTACCAAAAGAAAAACAATTTAAAAAAAATAACTAAAAATACTATTATAATTTATAAACTTAAAAATCAATACATTGCCCATCGAGTTATCAATATAAAAAAAATAAATAACCAATATTTTTATCAAACTAAGGGAGACAATAATAATACTTATGATAACAATTGGGTAAGTGAAAAACAAATCGAAGGGATATATGCCTTTCATATCAAATATATAGGTTTTCCAACTGTATGGTTAAATTACTATTTTAATAATAAAAAACCATTGGTTGGTATAAAGTAGGTAGATTTATGAAGAAAAAAGTTTTGATAATTATAACCATTCTGGGTTTAATTTTAATAACTATCGGTTTTAAAACAACCAGTAAAAAAAGCATATACAGTTATCAAACTACAAAAGATAGTCCTTATCAAGTTTTATTAAAACCAAACGATCTCTACCCTAATTTAACTTTACCATCTGGTCATTACTATTTATCTTCTTCAATAAAATCTTTAAAAATAAATTTTAAATACCATTTTAAAAGTTTTGAACCAAGTAATATCAAATATACTTACAATATTTCTTCTAAACTAATAGGTTCTATGAAAGATGACAATCTAGAACTTAAAAATATCTGGTTTAAAAATTTTACTTTAGTTCCTAATACTTCTAAAAAAAATATAAAAAATTCTTTTGACTTAGAAAAACCAATAAGTATCGATTTAGATTTTTATAATAATTTAGTCGCTCTTTATGAAAAAACATACAATGTTTCTATAAGTGCTAATCTAAAAGTATTTTTAAATATTTCCTATGAAATAAACAGTAAAAATTTAAAAAATAAAATCATTAAAGACCAGATTGAACTAGTTATTCCACTTACTGATAACATAACCGAAGTTAAAGAAAACTATACTAAAAAAAATAATCAAACCATAGAAAAAAAGAACAACAATATTTTTAACTTTTATAATGGTATAGGTTTATTATTAGTTATCTACCCAATTATTTTAGGGGTAATAAAAATTACTAAAAACGATATGTCCACTCTAAATATTAAAAATATTCTAAAAAAATATAATGATTTAATAGTAACGGTAACTAATAAACCCGATATGTCCAATTTAAAAATAATGTTTTTAAAAAACTTTGATGATTTAGTTATAGTTGCTAATCAAAATCAAACCAATATAATAAATTATAAGGTATCAAATAAACAAAACAATTTATATGTCATAGTCCAAAACTATATATATATTTATAAAATAACAACAAAATAATTCCAAATTTTTTCCTCAAAAAAATACTTCATTTTGAAGTATTTTTACTTGTTTAAAATGGCTTCGATAGGTTTTATTTTAGTTATTCTACTGATAGATACTATCGTTATAAATATACCAATAAAAATTGTAAAACCAAATAAAATTATCGGTATTAAAGGACTAGTTACTATTCCATTTATTACATAATAGTATTTAGAAAACAATATATTATTTAATATATTACATATTATATACCAACCAATTACTGATAAAAACCATGCTATAATTCCTATTATTATCGATTCATAACCAAAGATTTTAAGAATATCTTTATTGTTGGCACCTAAGGCTTTTAATATACCTATTTCTTTTTTACAGTAAGAAATTGATACGCCAATAAAATTAGAAAATAGTAAAAAGGTAAATAAGATAAATACTAAACTGACAATCAAAATAGCTGCTTTCAACTTAGTATAAATATTTATGATGGTGGCTAAAGCACTATAATCATTTTCTGTACTATATAAATAATACTCTCCTTTAGGAATATCATCTATAGTATCTTTAAATTCTATTTTATTAAAAGTTTTAATTAAATTATTTTTATCATCATCGTATATTTTGACATAATATAATTTTTTTAATTGCGGATTATATTCATCAAGATATTTTTGACTGACATAATTATTTTCATCTAAAGATATCCCTACTACTTCTACTTTAGTTTCTTCTAATTTATAATCGGGATGCCACATGGAAATAAAAAGGGGCCCTAATTCATTTTCTTTCAAATATTTGACAATAAATTTATTTTGTAATTGGTCATAATCTTCATTGGGATTTTCCTTGATATATTCATTAAATTTGGTATCAAAATCCGGTTTAAATGTTTTTAAAGATTCAAGTGATAATATTACTTCGTCTTTATTTAAAGAACTGATATTTTTTCTATCATTTTTAGTTATAATATTTATTTTTTTATTTAAAGCCTTAATATTATCACTTACACTAACACTATTATCAAGTTTTTGACTAGTTCCTATGGAAGTTTTTTCTAATATACTATTTTTATTAACTTTTAATTTTACTTTATCGACAAAACCCTTGGTATAAATATAAACTCCTTTAGAAACATAGTTATTTAATTTTTTATTTAGTTCTTCATCTTGAAATAAACCTTTTTCTTTGGCTTGATTAAATAAGGTACTATCATCATCAAATATTCCTACTACCGTAACAGAGTTATCCCCTAGTTTAAGTTTAGTTTTAGAAGAAATCATCTCTTCATAACTTTTAGGAAAGTATAAAGTGTTGTCTATTTTTTTAATTCCGTATTTCATACAGTGATCAACAAAGTATTTATGAACGACAATTTCATTTGGTTGACTAGGTTTTTTGCCAATTATATTATTAAATATTCTATCATCAGATACTTCTACAACTTGTAAATAAATATTTAACATCGATGAATAAATTTTATCTTTTCCATCACTTTCGCCAAATTCAAATCTTAACCATTCCCCATTATCATAAAGGGTGTAAGTTTTATTAGCTATTGCCTTAGTATTTTCTTCAATTTCTTGGATGTTTTTTTCCGTCAATATTTTTTCTCCATTTAAGGAACTAGAATAGTTACTGACATTGTAGACATAGTCTTTATTATCAAACATCGTATTAACTATTAAATTGGCCTTGTTAAAAAGGGCAAAGTTTAAAGTAAAACCCATAAAGATTAAAGAAAAAGTTGTCAAAAGAATTGTCATAAAAAGTTTGAACTTTTTTTGTTTAAAACTGGTTATGGACATTTTAAAGGCATACCAAAATGGTAAATGAGATTTTTTTAAAACTAAGTTTTCATTTTCTTTTATTTCCTCACTACCATTATCATCTATTACTTTACCATCTTCTATTTTAATAATACGGTCGGCATATTTTAACGCTGATTCTAAATCGTGGGATACTACAATCACTAATTTTTCTTTACTGATATTTTTTAGTATTTCAAAGATTTGTTCACTAGAATTTTTATCTAAATTACCGGTTGGTTCATCGGCTAAAACTATTTTAGGTTTTTTTATAATTGCTCTAGCTATGGCTACTCTCTGTTTTTGACCACCCGATAATTCGTTGATTTTTCTTTTTTCTAAATTTTCTAAACCTAAGTCTTTTAAAAGGTTATTTATTTCATTTTCTTTATCTTTTTTATTTTGTAAACGTAAGGCTAATTCAATGTTTTCATAGACATTATACTGTTCTAAAACATTAAATTCTTGAAAGATAAAACCGACGTTAGTGTTGCGATATGAGTCATAATCTTTAGTTTTAAACTTACTCATATTTTTACCGTCAATTATAATGTCCCCACTTGTTACACTATCTAATCCACCTAGTAAGTTTAAAAAAGTAGATTTACCACTACCACTTTTACCAACGATGAATACCATTCCTTGGTTTCCAATTTTTAAATTGACATCATCTAAGGCTTTAGTTGACAAACTTTTTTTAGATTTATAAATTTTAGTTACATTTTTTAGTTCGATCATTATATCCCTCTATTCTTTATTTTATTGTATCATATTTTTAAATAATTGTTTTACTTTTTTTATATTCCCATATATTTAATTTTCCTTGGGCGGGGATTGGTTTTTTTAATGGTTTTATATTTTCTAAAATCCAAGCATATCTTCCCTCTTTATATTCACCACAAATATATTCTTGATGATCTTTTTTCATATTTTCGATATAATCTTTAGTCATATAAATACAATCAACTAATTGACATTTACAAATTATATTACCATAGTTTAAGGGAATACTTTCTATCAATTGCATAATTTCCAGGTTATTTTTTTCTTTTTTAGTTAACTTACTTTTACTAGCATGAATATATAATTCGCCCCGATATTTTGTTTTCCAACTTCTAGTTTCTATCATTTTTTTATTTTCTTTTATTAAAGTAGCATATGGTTCTTTTATACTTAATACTTTCACGTTTATAATTGGCCTCCTATTTTTTTCAATTTAATTTTATCAAATCATTTAGTCAAAGTCCATTTATTTAATTTATAACAATTATCATTTTAATCTTAATATTTCTTTTTTTAATTCTTCATTTTCTTTGCGAGTTTTAGATAACTCAAAATTTAAATTTTCTATAGTAGAGGTTAAGGATTTAACTAATTTATTAGTTTCTTTCATTATCTTTTCATTTTTTTCAAATTTATTAAATAGTTCTTCATATTGAGTATAAAAATCATTAATTCTACCTTTAGACATATTCATCACTACCTTTTAATTTATTATCTCATTTAATAAAATAAAAGTCTATAATTTTCCTTTATTTCAGCTATAATAAAACTTAAAAAGATAGATTTATTTATCTATCTCTTGACTGAACTGTAACCAATTATCAACAAATTTACCAAAAAATATAGATTTTTTATTAAAATATGATATAATTGATATATATTGCTTGCGTGGCGGAACTGGTAGACGCGCACGACTCAAAATCGTGTGGTTTATACCATGTGGGTTCGATTCCCACCGCGAGCACCATATAAAAAACAAAAGCTTTTAAAAATAAAGGCTTTTTTAATATTCAAACTTCCAAAATACTCCTAAAAATGTTTTCTTATATTTTTAAATTTAACCGTTGTTCTATTTAAAAATAATTCTTTATTTCCATGATATTCTTTTAAAATCAATATTTTATCATCTTTAAAATAGGTAGATTTTTTATAACCTGTAAATTCAAATCCAAGTTTTTCCATTATTTTCCATGAACTTGGATTTATTTCCGCTGCACCTGTAAAAATATCTGATATTTCAACTTCATTAAACATAAAGTCTAAAATTGCTAATGCTGCCTCAGTTGCATATCCTTTTCCTTGATAATTAGGATCAATAAACCACCCTACATCTCTAATATCTTTAATATTATTATCTTTAGGTTGACAAGTCATTTGACCAATAACTATATCCGTATCTTTAAGAAAAATACTCCAAGTAAATTTTTGACTATCTTCTTGATTATTGATACTTTCAATTTTCTTTTCATAAAATGGTTGTTGTCTTGGCCAATCCTGTAACTGTTCCATAAAAATTTTTCTAGCCTTTTTCAAATCACTAATATTATCTTTACTTAAATTATTCTTTTTAAATATTCTATCGGGAGTAGGAAAATAAAATTTATTTATTTCTTCATTAGATAATATTTCCCATAATCGATGTTGTTCTTTCATTGTTGGTATTCTTAAATCAAGTCTATCAGTATAAATATTTTTTGAGTTAATACTATTCATATATACCACATCCATAGTAATTATATCATTAAATTTAATTATTATAAATTAAATGAAGTAAAAATATAGATAATTAAAATTTTTGTGCTATAATATGTATGTTGATGAGATATGAAGAAATAAGAATTATTGCCATATACATAGTATGTGATAATTCATTATGCCTGAAATATCCATCATTTTTTATTTACAAAAATATTTTAAATGAAACAAAACAAATTAGAAACATTTTCAAATCTATTTGAAGGAAAAGAAATTAGAAGTATTTGGAACAGTGAAAAAGAAGATTATTATTTTAGTGTTGTGGATGTTATTAGTGTATTAACTAACGCTAATATTCCAAGAAATTATTGGAGTGATTTAAAAAGAAAATTGAAAAATGAAGGAAGTCAACTGCACGAAAATATCGTGCAATTGAAAATGATAGCTAGTGACGGCAAATTAAGACTAGCTGACACATTAGATACCAAAGGCATTTTAAGATTGATAGAGTCAGTTTCCTCACCTAAAGCAAAAGTGTTTTGTACATAATGACATGATTGTTTTAACGCCTTTTAAATAACACACTACGATATTAACAAGCCAATATCAGAATTGATAAAAAGAGTTTAATAATTTGGCAGACGCATCTGCCAAATTATACGAGGAGACCTAAATATGATATAAATTAAATTAAATGACTTTAAGGTTGCAATGGATAAAATAATAACTAAAATCAAAAAAACGCAATTAGAAATATTTGAAAATGCTAACGCTAATGTAATGGATTTATATTTCTATATTGGTAAAATTATATATGAGAATAGTGAATATGGTAACAATTTTATAAATAAAATCTCGATTGAATTAAAACTTAAATTTTCTAACGCTAAAGGTTACTCTCCTAGAAATCTTCGTGATATGAAGAAGTATTATTTATCTGTAAAAGACAATGAACTATTGAAGAAATATTCATATAAAATTCCGTGGTCACACAATACATTAAATGCATCGAGTTAAGGATTATAATCAAAAAATATGGTATATAAAAGAAACATATAATAATGGTTGGAGTTATGATTATTTAGAAATTCAAATAAAGCGAGATGCATATAAGAGACAAATTTTTGGAGATAAACCTAATAACTTCAAATTAACTCTTTTACAACCTCAAAGTTTATTGGCAAAAGAAATTATGAAAGATCCTTATATATTTGATGTTGGTGCTTTACGTGAGAATTTTGTAGAAAAGGATATTGAAAAAGCAATGATAGATAGAATTAAAATGACTTTGTTAGAGTTAGGAAATGGATTTAGTTTTATCGCTAATCAGTATAGAGTTACAGTTAATGATGAAGAAAATTTTATTGATTTATTATTTTATCATACGAAACTACATTGTTATATTGCAATTGAACTTAAAAACAAAAAATTTATACCAGAATATGCAGGAAAAATGAATTATTATTTATCTGCCCTAGATGATATGTTAAAAACCGAACTAGATAATCCATCT
The DNA here is from genome assembly GCA_947623815.1 of uncultured Bacilli bacterium. Taxonomy (GTDB): domain Bacteria; phylum Bacillota_I; class Bacilli_A; order RF39; family UBA660; genus HGM10857. The sequence continues at coordinate 8,972 of CANQHO010000008.1, forward strand.
ATAGGTATTATACTTGTCAGAAATAAGAATAAATTAAATGAGGAAAATTTCAAAGGTTTCTAATTAAACAGTAATAAATTTAATTTAAAAGGTAAAAAATTGTAAAAAAAAGAATAAAAATCTAATTTTAGCATATAATAATATAAACACTTGACGTACGGAAAAAAGTACGTTATAATTTGACTGAGGTGAAAATCTATGAACACAATAAATATAACTAATGCGAGAGCAAATTTATTTCAAATAGTATCAGATGTAAATGTTGGATACAATCCAATTACAATTGTTAATAACAAAGGAAAAAATGCAGTTTTAATATCAGAAGATGAATGGAAAAATATTGAAGAAACTTTATTTTTATCAAGTATGCCAGGCTATGTTGAAAATATAAATGATATAAAAAAGAATGAAAACTGGGATAATGCTAAGGAATATGTCAAAGATGAAGAATGGTAATTTTTATACAATTAAATTTTCTAAACAAGCTGAAAAAGATAAAATTAAACTAAAAAGTGCTAATTTAGATAAAAATTGTAAAAACATATTAAATTTAATGCTTGAAGATCCATTCTGTTACCCACCAACATATGAAAAATTAAATGGTGAATTATCTGGTTTGTATTCTAGAAGAATAAATAGACAACATAGAATTGTATACGAAGTTATAGAAAGTAAAAAAGAAATTCACATTTTAAGAATGTGGACACATTATGAAAAAATATAATTAAACAAAAAAGTTCATGAAAAATTTCATAGAACTTTTATTTTTTAGTCTTTTTTTCCTGTTTCATAAATTCCCTAAGTATTTTAGTCAAAGCCCTTTTTTCTATCCTTGACACATAACTTCTAGAAATATTTAACTCTTTAGCAATTTCCTTTTGTGTTATCGGTTTATCTATATTTAATCCATACCTTTTAGTAACTATCTCCTTTTCCCTATCATTTAAAACATCAAAATATTTTTTTAACAAATGTAAATTATCCTTATTATGAATATCTAAAGCAAAATCTGGTTTGGGCGTTTTTAAAACATCCAAAAAAGTTATTTCATTTCCCTCCTTATCAAAACCAATCGGTTCATTAAGACTGACATTTTTACTATTTTTTTTATCACTTCTAAAATACATTAGAATTTCGTTTTCGATACATTTAGCACAATAAGTGGTAAGTTTTACTCCCTTTTTATAAGAAAAACTATCTACCCCTTTTATTAGTCCAATCGTTCCAATACTAATTAAATCATCTTCATCTCCTTTTTGATGATCATACTTTTTCACAATATGGGCAACTAACCTTAAATTATGTTCAATAAGTTTATTTCTTGCTTCCTTGCTTCCCAACTTAGCCTCATTTAAATACTTCTCTTCTTCCTCTTTCGATAAAGGATCTGGAAATAAATTATTTGAATAAGCAGCCGTAAAAATATAAAAATCTTTAAGTAACATTCTAAAAAAATCTAACATCACATCACCATTACATTTTATGACAATCTTTTTAATTTAAAAACAAAAAAACTATTGAATTTATCAATAGTTTACATATACTTACTCATTTGTTTCATTGTTTGATTAACTTGTTTTTGACTAGGTTTTCTTCCCATACTAGTAAGCATAGCCTTAATCATTTGTTCATTGATAGGTGGATTCTTTTTCATATACTTTTCCATAACTTTTCTCGCTATAAAAAATCCGGCAATCGCTCCTACTATAAAACCACCTAATATTTGAAATATATCAACTAACCATGCTGGCATATTATCACCTCTCATTTACATTCTACTAAATTATAGTATTTATTTCAACTATTATTGCTTATTTTCCATTTCTTTTAAGAAATCATCAATAGTAAGCATCTTTTTATCAATACTATCTAAAGACAAATTTTCCTTTTCAATAACTTCAGTTTGTTCTTTTTCCTCTAAATGAACTTCCTTAAAACACTCTAATATTTTTTGTTTAGATATATTACTTCCTGTTGCGTAACGATCATTTATTGGAAGTTCAGTAAGTTTTACTGATTTAATTTCCGTTTTGGTTTTAAGTAATAAATAATCTTTAAACTCTAAAATAAAGGCATTTAGTAAATGATAAGGATTAGTTTTAACATCCCGAATTACTTGAACTCCCCTTCTGGCTCTAGTAGTTCTTTCAAACTCAGTTAAGCGAATTCTTTTACCTGTATTTTTATCAGTTACAATAGTTAAATATTCGTAATCATCATTATACAATATTCCACTAACAACTTCATCATTTTTTAAGGCAACCGCTTTAACTCCACTAGTTTTTAAACCTGTTACTGGTATTTCATCAGTTAAATAAGTAAGACCATATCCGTTTTTCGTAACTACAAATACATAAGGATACTCTAAATCACTGACACTTTTAACTAAATCATTTTCCTTTAACTTTATAGCCACAATTGGTTTAGAAGTTCTTTGGGATTTAAAATCTGATAAATTGGTTCTTTTAACCATTCCATTTTTCGTAAATATAGTAATATGTTTTCCACAATCAAAATCGTATACTGGCAAAGCAAATAAAATATTTTCTTCCGCCTTTATCGGAATTAAATTACTGATATGTTTACCTAAATCTTTCCATTTTAAATCTGGTAATTCATGAACTTTAATACTTAAGTAATTACCTAAATCCGTAAATAATAAAATCGTATCTAATGTATTCATCTTAAATAAACCGATTAAATAATCACTTTCTTTTAAAGATGTTTCGGTATTGGCATCATAACTTCTTAAAGAAGTTCTTTTAATATACCCTTCTTTAGATATAGACACAATCACATCTTCTTTAGGAATCATCGATTCAGTATCTATTTTTATTTCCGTTATTTCATCTTTAATAACTGTTTTTCGATCAGTTCCATATTCACTGGCTATTTTAGTAAGTTCATCTTTCATTAGTTGTTTTAATTTTTCTTCACTTTTTAAAATTTCTTCTAATCCTTGGATAAGTAATTTTAAATTTTGATATTCTTCTTTTAAAGTTTCCACATCAGTATTACTTAACCGATATAATTGTAAATCAACAATGGCTTTAGCCTGTTCTAAAGTAAAAGCAAATTCTTCTACTAAATTATTTATCGAATCCGTTCTATTTTTACTTTTTCTAATACAACTTATTACTTCATCTAAAATATCTAATGCTTTGATTAAACCTTCGACAATGTGCATTCTTTTTCTAGCCACTTCCAAATCAAAATTGGTTCTTTTTACAATTACTTCCCTTTGATGTTTAATATAAGCATCTAAAATAGGCAGAATACCTAAAGTCATCGGTCTTCTATTTACAATGGCTACCATATTAAAAGCATAAGATATTTGCATATCGGTATTTTTTAATAAATAGTTTAATACTAATTCTTCATTGGCATCTTTTTTTAAATCGATTGCTACTCTAACTGGTTCTTTTCGATTGGATTCATCCCGCACATCGGCTATACCGGCTACTTTTTTATCAATTATGATGTCCCCAATTTTTTTGACCATATTAGATTTATTGACATCAAAAGGTATTTCGGTAATTAAAATTTGTTTTTTACCTTTTTCTTTGATAATTTCGTATTTAGAGCGAACAACAATTTTTCCGCGACCCGTCGTATAGGCATCAATTAAACCTTTTTTTCCTTCGATAATACCTCCCGTTGGAAAATCAGGACCTTTGACGATATCTAAAACTTGCTCTAAAGAACCATCTGGATTATCGATTCGCCAAACCGTCGCATCGATTATTTCTTTTAAGTTATGGGGGGGAATGTTAGTGGCATACCCGGCACTTATTCCCGTAGCACCATTAACTAATAAACAAGGAAATTTGGCCGGTAAAACTACAGGTTCCCATAAAGTGTCGTCAAAGTTAGGTGCAAAATCAACAGTATTTTTATCAATATCTTTTAATAGTTCACTACTTATTTTGGCCAGTCTTGCTTCCGTATAACGCATGGCCGCTGGACCATCGCCATCCATAGAACCATTGTTTCCTTGAATATCGATATAAACGGTATTTTGTTTCCACCACTGACTCATTCGAATCATGGCTTCATAAATACTAGAATCCCCATGCGGGTGATATTTACCCATAACATCCCCAACGGCAGTGGCCGATTTTTTATGAGGTTTATCATAAGTATTATGGTTTCTATACATTCCATATAAAATTCTTCGTTGAACCGGTTTTAATCCATCCCGAACATCAGGTAACGCTCTTTCTTGGATAATACTTTTTGAGTAATCACCAAACCGTTCACCCATTATTTCTTCTAAGGCATAATTACAAATTTTGTCACTGATATCTTGCATACAATCACCTTTTTCTAAATGATATAATTATCTTCTAAAGAAAATATAACGTTTTCTTCAATCCAAGCCTTTCTTGGTTCTACTTTATCTCCCATTAAGACACTTACTCTTTTTTCGGCCATGGATGCATCTATTATATTGACTTTAATCAAACTGCGATTGGCGGGATCCATAGTAGTTTCCCAAAGTTGTTCCGCATCCATTTCTCCTAAACCTTTATATCTTTTGGTTTGGGTAGTTTTTCCTTTATAACTATCAATTACTTCTTTTCTTTCTTCTTCCGTCCATACGTAATGTTTTTCTTTTCCACAAGATACTTGGTATAGAGGTGGACGGGCGATATAAAGTTTGCCATTTTCTATTAAAGGTTTCATATAACGATAGAAAAAAGTAAGAAGTAAAACTTGGATATGGGATCCATCGACATCGGCATCAGTCATAATTATAACTTTATCATAATTACAATCTTCAATGGTAAAATCACTACCTACTCCCGCTCCTATCGTATATATCATCGTATTGATTTCTTCATTTTTAAGAATTTCTTCCATTTTGGCTTTTTCGGTATTTAACACTTTACCCCGCAAAGGTAAAATGGCTTGAAATTTACTATCACGCCCCAATTTAGCACTTCCACCAGCGGAATCACCTTCGACCAAAAATAGTTCATTGATTTTAGGATTTTTCTTTTGGGCCGCCGCTAATTTACCACTGATATTTCGATCCTTAGCCCCTTTTCCTTTACCTTGTCTAGCTAAGTCTCTAGCTTTTCTAGCCGCTTCGCGAACATTTTTACTTTTGACCATCTTTTCTAATATTTTAGTGGCACTTACTTTATTTTCCTCTAAGAAAAATTGTAATTGTTCAATTACGATACCCTCAACGACATTACGCGCTAAAGGAGTTCCGAGTTTTCCTTTAGTTTGACCTTCAAATTGTAATAAGGCTTCGGGAATTTGTAAATTGATAATGGCGGTTAAACCTTCTCTAGTATCTGGGCCATCAAAATTTTTATCTTTGGCTTTCAAAAAACCATTGTTTCTGGCGTAATCATTAAAAACTCTGGTAATGGCTGATTTAAAACCAACTTCATGGGTACCACCATCAGTTGTTTTGACATTGTTGACAAACGATATAATATTTTCGGAATAAGTATCACTGTATTGAAAGGCTACTTGGACTTTTATTCCTTCTTTTTCGCCTTCAAAGGAAGTTACATTATGTAAAGTTGTTTTATCTTCGTTTAAATATTCAACAAAGGCTTTTAAACCATCTTCATAATGGAATATTTCTTTTTTGTTGTCGGCAATATCCTCAACTTCAACAGTTAATCCTTTAAGTAAAAATGCACACTCTTGCATTCTTTCACAAATATCAGTGAAAGAAAAATGAATACTGGAAAAAATAGTTTCATCGGGCATAAAACGAACGGTCGTCCCCGTTTTAAAAGTTTTGTTTAATTGTTTCAATGGTATTTTAGTTTTTCCCCCATCTTCAAAACGAATATAATGTTCAAAACCATCTCTTTTAATAGTTACTTCCATCCATTTACTTAAAGCATTTACTACACTGGCCCCAACCCCATGAAGTCCACCGGATACTTTATATCCACTGCTTTCAAATTTACCTCCAGCATGTAATACGGTACAAATTACTTCCGGGGTACTTACGCCACTAGAGTGCATTCCAACTGGCATACCTCTTCCTTCATCGGCTACACTGACACTACCATCTTCATGTAAAGTTATTTTTATTTTTTTACCAAAACCGTTGATAGCCTCATCGATGGCATTATCGACAATTTCCCAAACTAAATGGTGTAAACCTCTTTTATCAGTTGAACCGATATACATCCCTGGTCTTTTTCTAACGGCATCTAAACCTTCTAATATTTTTATTGAACTTTCATCATAATTTGCCATATAATAATCACCTTATTTATTTATAACAGAAAAAGAAAAAAAGGTCAAATATTTTGACACTTATTTGACAACTTATTTACCTATTTTTTTGACTTTTTGATGATGTTTTTCTAAACAATTTAATTTTTGATTTTCTATATAACAGTTTAAAGCATTATAACCAATTAAAAATGTATAAAGACTTATAACTATTGGCTTTTTACTACGGAAACTAATAGCACATAAAGTAAACAATCCCGTTTTTAAGGCTCTAGCATTGCGATTAAAACGGATATTTTCTATATCGGCTCTTACATAAGAATCCATCTAATATGCTCCTTTCATTAGTAGCATTATAATAACAATTATATTTTTATTTGTCAAGCAAGCATTTTTTTAAGCAAATAACATATACATTTAAAGAAAGGATGGATATTATGAATAATAATTATATGGGGCAAACGATATTCCCTGGGCAACCATTATTTAGTGGTAATACTCCCGTTCCCGATCAACAAACAGCTCAAACAACTACTCCGATGTTGCCTTTAGAACAATCGTATATTGAAAATATTTTAAGGTTAAATAAAGGTAAAAAAATAAGAGTTCACATGACTTTCCCGGACTCAAATGAATTTCGTGACCGCGAATTTAGTGGTATAATAGAACAAGCCGGAAGAGATCATCTTATCATCAGTGAACCTGGTAGTGGCAAATGGGAATTATTACTTATGATTTATGTTGATTTTATTACATTTGACGAACCGATAAATTATAGTGAAGAATTTATCCCAAAAGACTAGCATTTATTTTTTAGGTTTGCTATAATTATAATAGGTGGTAGGATGACAACAGTAATAATAGCAATTTTAATATTTATAATTATCTGTATGTTCTTAATTTGGTTGATTAGTGGTTATAATAGATTTCAAACTTTTATCATCAGAATAAATGAAGCGGAAAATTTTATTGACACAACTTTAAGAAAACGTTTTGATTTATTAAATAAATCAGTGGCAATTATCCAAGAAAAGGCTGATGATAAAAAAATAATGACTAGAGTTATAAGTCTTAAAGATAAAAAAGTCAACAATTTTGAACTAGATAGAGAGTTATATGAATGTATCAATGATTTCAATCGTTATAAGGAAAAGTTTCCAGAATTAACAGATAATGAAACATTTTTAAAAATTGATTTGAATTTAAGTGAATCAGAGGCTGAAATTGTGGCCGCTAGAAAGTATTATAATGATATTATTACTGATTACAATAAATTAGTTAAAAGATTTCCTAGTAATATGATTGCTTTAGTATTTAGATACAAAGTTAAAATGTATTATGATGGTAAAGAAGATTTTGACGATAAAGTATTTAAAATGTAAATCGATAGAAATATCGATTTTTTTATTTTTACTTAAAATATGCTATACAAACAATATTTCGACATATTTTGACTATGTCTAGTTTTATAATAGCAACTTAACAATTTTGAAAGGAGGAAATTATGAAAAAAAACAAAAGAAAACACGAGCTAGTCCCGTTAACGAATGACTTCACCTTTAAGCAAATTTTTTTAAAAAATCCCATCTTTTTAAAAAAATTTATTAAAGATGTTTTACATTTAGATTTTGAAATAAATTCATTAGTTATTCAAAATTCAGAACTAATAAAACTTAATAAAAATGAGCGTAAAAAAGTTTTAGATATTTATGTTGTCATAAATGATACTTATAACTTATCTATAGAACTAAACAACTGCGATTACGCAAGAGTTAAAGTTCGAAACTTTTTATATCTAAATTCAATTTATAATTCCTTATATAAAAAAGGAGAAAAAATTGAAGATATAAATGCTCAAGCTGTTCAGTTAAATCTAAATGTTTTACCTAATAGCTTTGATAATCTAGATGGAAAATGTTCTGTTTATGATCAAGTTAATAATACCATTATTATAGATAATTATAAAATAATCAATAAAAACCTTGCACATTTAGACGACATAATTTATAATAAGGATAAAGAAAAAGAAATTGCTTGGTGTAGAGCAATTAAGGCTACAACTTATAAAGAATTAGATAAAAATTTAAGAATTGTTTTATCTAATAGAGAAAGAAAACTATTTTTAAGGGAGGTCAAAAAAATGAATAGTGATAATTTTTTATATGAATATTGGAAAGATGAAAATGTCAATGAATTAGTTAGACGGTCTGAAATTAAAGATGCTAAAAAAGAAGGATTTGATAATGGTTTCACTGTTGGAGTTGATACAGGAAAAAATGATACAGCCAATGAATTTATCAAAAATATGTTAAAGAAAAATTTAGATTTATCTACCATATCTGAAATATCTGGTAAATCTAAAGAAGAAATAAAAAGTTTGAAAAAGCAATTCAAAAAACCTAAAAAACCCTTTATTATTTAAATTAAAGGGTTTTAGTATATATACAATTTCTTGCTTATTTAGACGACATAATTTATAATAAGGATAAAGAAAGAAAACTATTTTTAAGGGAGGTAAGAAAATTGAATAGTGATAATTTTTTATATGAATATTGGAAAGATGAAGATGTCAATGAATATGTTAGAGAAGTGGAAATTGCAAAGGCTGAAGAAAAAGCCGAAAAAAAAGGATTTGATGATGGATTTGATAACGCATCTAATGAATATATCAAAAATATGTTGTTAAATGGGGCTGATCTAAAATTTATTTCTAAAGTGTCTGGCAAATCCACCAAAGAAATAAAAAGTTTAAAAAAACAAATGACAATTTAAAAATTGGAAAATTAATTTCCAATTTTTTTATACAATTATTATTTTTATAACAACTTAACAAAACCTTTAAATCAATCAATTAGCAGTTATTTCTTTTTTATCTACTTTTCCCCAGAAACCTTTAAAATCCCAACGATTTTCTGTTGAATCTTGATAATGGTATACTTTACATCCTAAACTATCATATTCAATAGCTTTACCATCACCATAAACATATTCCTTTTGACTAACTACTACAATTGGTTTTTTTTCAAAATAAGCTAAATATCTATTCGCAATTATTACTCCTAACCAAGCAATTATTAAAAGTTCTATTGTTACTACTATTCCTTTTTGCACAACACTCTCCTACTTTCTATAAATCAATTCTATCATACTTTTATTCAGTTGTAAACTTAAAAAGATACGGTTTGTCAGTTATTATGTTAACCTTTTGTATATCTTTTATAACACTATTTACAGTCCAAAGAAATACTTCTTTATCAGTTGAATAACTGTTTTTATAATAAATTGATAAAAAATCTAAAATATTTTCCTTTTTATCATCATTAAAAAAACCCATTTTAATTAAACCTATTTTATAACTTGGATACTTATCTTTCCATTCCTTTAAAATATGATAATGAAAAGAATGGATATAAATATTTAAATTTGGAAAATTTTTAAGTATTTTATAAAGGACAGGTATAATACTTATATCATAATCCTTTATTTCTATTATGATTATTTTTTTACTTTTAATACCATTTAAAACATTTTTTAATAAATCCAGATGTAAATCTTTATAGTTAGTTAAACAAATAATCCGATCTTTATATAGTGGACTATGCGATAAAACAATTTTTTTATCTTTAGTCATTCTAATATCAAACTCAACACCTGATACATAATCATTTTTTAAAGTACTAATAATAGCTTTTTTAGTATTTTCCTTAAAACCATGTTTATCATTACCTCGATGGGATATAATCATTCTATCACCTATCAAAGTTAATGACTTATTTATACAAAATATACTAAAATCTCATTAGCTAAATAAGAATATTCATAAGGTATATAAATAAAACCATTTTTTTTAAGCAATTTTTTTTCTTTTAATAAACTTTCAATAAAAAATACTTCTTCAATAGTTTGACCATATTTTTTATAAAAAACTTTTTCATTTACCCCAATTTGTTTTCTAAGACCTAAAATCATCTCATAAATCATTTCATCTTTTTTAGTTAATATTTCTTTTTCCAAACAATAATTACCTTTTAAATACTCATCTATTTTTTTAGTATTAGTATACCTTATATTTTTAATATAACCACTAGCCCCTAAACCAAAACCATAATAATTTTCATTATTCCAATATACTAAATTATGTTTAGAAAAATATCCTTCTTTACCATAATTTGATGTTTCATAATGAATATAATTATTTTCTTTTAAAACTTTGTTTATTAAATCATACATTTTTTTATCTAATTCTTCATCAATTTTAATACCTTGATTATAAAATAAAGTATGTGGTTCAATCATTAAAGAATAACAAGAAATATGCGGTATATTTAAACTTAAAATTTGATTTAAATCATCTTGTAAATCTTTCAAAGTTGCACTAGGAAGAGAATACATTAAATCAACTGATATATTGGAAAAATATTTTTTAGCCAAGTTAATTTTTTCAATATAGTCGATATTAAAACACCTATTTAATTTTTTTAAAATATCTTTATTGAAAGTTTGAACTCCAATACTTAATCTATTAACTTGATACTTTTTTAAAACCTTTAATAAATTTTCATCAATATCTTGAACATTACACTCTATCGTAAATTCAAAATCTTTTTGAAACTTAAAATTTTTAGTTATTTCTAATAATTTAATTAAATTTTTTTTATCTAAACAAGTGGGAGTTCCCCCACCTATATATAAAGTTTTTAACTTTTCATTTTGGTAATACTTTTTTATTTCCTTATTTAAAGAATCTAAATAAGGACTTATCCATTTATCAATAGTGTACATTTTAGGAAAATCACAATAACTGCATATTTTTTTACAAAAAGGAATATGAATATAGACACTTTCTATTTTAGTCATATATTTAAAAAAGAATCTTACGATTCTTAAGCTATAATAGATAGAACAAAGAAGGCAATTCCTAAAACTATAGTTACTCTAGTAATAAGTAATTCAGCTCCTCTTTCTTTTCTATTTTTAAATAAATCATTATTATTACTTCCAGTTATAAAACCGGCTTCTTCTGCTTTTCCTGATTGTAATAATACAATTAAAATTAAAAGTACTGATACAATTATTAAAAGTATTTCCATAAAATCGCCTCACTTCGTTAATTTTAACACATAATTCTATGAAAAACAAGGATTTTTGTTTTAGTCTATCGCAAAATCACTTATTTGTCCATATTTACTATATGTCATTACTATTTTATAATTGTTTATTTTTTTATCTTTTTTATGCATTATTTGGGTTATATCTAAAACTATTTCTTTTACTGTACTTTTATTTTTTAAAATAGATAAATAAACACTTTCATCTTTTAAAGATGTATCGATAATTTTTAAATTACTTCCTTTAATTTGATAAGTATCTTTCGTTTGATTATTTTCATAAGTAATAGTCTTTTTATCTAAGGCATCATCTAATAAAAGAGCAATATTATCGGGTCTTAAAGCAACAAAATCAATCCCTTTTAACAAATCTATTTTTTGACTGTCTACAATGATATAGGTTTCCATCGGATTTAATAATTCCACTAATTCTTTATTTTTATATCTATTACCAGTTAAATTGTATACTTTATCATTGATAGTTATTTGGTAATTACATTCATAATTGTCCATATTATCAATACTGTATGTTTTATTATACACTACGGGCTTTTTTAAACTGTTCATAATAAATAAAGCCAAAAAACAAAGAAAAAAGAATAAAAACCACAAACCTAAAACAAGTAAAGCATGATATTTAGGTTTTCCCCATAATTCAACTAATTTTTTAAAAAAATCTTTCATAAATCACCTACTCAAAAAATGAATGAAGTAATTGTTCTTTATCTTGAAAGCCATGGTAATAATCGATTGCCTGCATTTTAGGTTTACCTTCTGGTTGTAAAGAAGTTATAATTATCTCCCCATTTTGACACTTGACACCGATGCCATCATGGTGAATTTTAGTTATTTGGCCATTTAATTTACCATTGTAAGATTCATAACTAACGCGACTACCCCATATTTTCATTCTTTTACCTTTAAATAAAGCATAGGCCCCTGGCCAACTATTCAGTCCTCTAATTTGATTATAAATAGTTTGACAACTTTTAGTAAAGTCTATTTTTTCATCATCGGGAGTTATATTAAAAGCATAAGTCGCTTCATTACTATCTTGTTCAATTCTCGGGGCTGTTTTATCGACTATTGAAGGGATGGTTTCTACTAAAAGTTCACTACCTAATTTACTTAATTTATCATGTAAAGTACTAGCAGTATCATCATTTTCTATTATTATTTCTTCTTGGGTAATAATGTCTCCTTCATCTAAACGGGGATTCATATGCATAATAGTAATTCCCGTTTTAGTATTTCCATTTAATATGGCCCGATGAATAGGTGCTCCTCCTCTTAATTTGGGTAATAAAGATGCATGAACATTGATACAACCATATTCCGGATAAACTAAAAGTTCTCTAGGCACTAATTGGCCATAAGCACAGGTTACAATCATGGTTGGTTTTAAGGTTATAACATCCATATATTGTTCTTTTAAGTTTTCGGGTTGTAAAACTAAAACCGTATGATCTTGGGCCCATTTTTTTACTGGCGATTCGGCTATTTTACCATTTCGTCCTACTTTTTTATCCGGTTGCGTTACTACAGCTCTAACTGGATATTTTTCATTTAAAGCATCTACTATTGGAACCGCAAAATCAGGGGTTCCCATAAAAACAATTGATAAAGGGCTTTGTACTTCAACATCTTCTATTTTTATATTTTCATCCATTATATATCACCTACTTTAATTTTAACACATATTATTATTTTTTACTATGGATTAAAGTCAATATCTAAATTGATATTTTTGTTTTGAAATTGATTTTTGACAAATTTTAAATGTTGATACAAATTTTTAGTTTGTTTATACTTTAACAATATTTGGTAATAATATACATTGTTTATTTTACCTAATAAAGAAATACTAGGTCCTAAAACGGTTAAATCTTTTAGGTTTTGATTTTTTAAATAAACAACTACTTTTTCGGCTTCTTTATAAACATCATCTTCATTTTTACCACTAAATTTGAGTAAACACAAATTATAATACGGACTATATTTAAGTTGTTTTCTTAGTTTCATTTCTTGATTGTAAAAAGATTTATAGTCATGATTAGCGGCACATAACATACTAAAATGGTCAATAGAAAATCCTTGGATAATTACTTCACCTTTTTTAGTACTTCGTCCAGCCCGTCCCGCTACTTGGGACAATAATTGATAAGTTCTTTCACTGCTTCTAAAGTCGGGTATATTTAATATAGCATCACCATTTAAAACCCCCACTAAAGTTACATTAGGAAAATCGAGACCTTTCGCAATCATTTGAGTACCTAATAAAATGGAATAATTTTGATTTTTAAATTCTTCAATCATTTTAAAATGACTATTTTTCCGTTTAGTTGTATCGGCATCCATTCTTAGAACCGGTACTTTAAATAAATCGGTTAGATATTGCTCTAATTTTTCAGTTCCCATTCCTTTAAAATCAATATTAGTACTTTGACATTTAGGACATTTAAATAAAGGACTAGTTATACTCCCACAGTAATGACAAATATAACTGTTATTTTTTTTATGGTATGTATATGGTATATCACACGCTGGACATTTATGAACATAACCACAGTTTTTACAAATAGTTACAGTTGTATATCCTCTTCTATTTAAAAGTAACATAATTTGTTCTTTTTTTTCAATCCGATCGTTTATTTTATCAATTAGTTTTTTGGATAAAATGTTGTAACCTTTTTTATATTCATCTTTCATATCAACTAATAGCACTTTAGGTAAACTTTTAGATATTCTATTTTTCATTTCTATTAGTTTATATATTCCTAATTTAGCCCGAGTATAACTTTCTAAGGAAGGCGTAGCGCTTCCTAAAACAACGGGACATTTATGGTATTTTCCCCGGAAATTAGCAATATCAATCGTATAATATTTAGGATTGTTTTCTTGTTTATATGTATTAGAATGTTCTTCGTCAATAATTATTATCCCAATGGAATCTAAAGGCGCAAATATAGCACTTCTAGCCCCAATTACAATCGAGGCTTCTTTTCTTTTTATTCGCCGCCATTCATCATATTTTTCCCCATTACTTAAACCACTATGTAATACAGCAATGGTATCTTTAAAACGACTGGTGAATTGGGAAACAAATTGGGGAGTAAGACTTATTTCCGGTACTAAAACTAAGGCTTGTTTTTTTTGTTTTAACACTTCTTCAATTAAGGATAAATATACTTCGGTTTTTCCACTTCCGGTTACCCCATGAAGTAAAAAAGGTTGAAATTTATTTAATGATTTAGATATTGTATCATAAGCATTTTGTTGTTCTTCTGTTAATTTTTTAGGAACATATTCTTTTATTTCATTATATTGTACCCGATATATTTCTTGTTCTTTAATCGTTATTATTTTATTTTTTAAAAGGGTCTCAGTTGCGGATTTACTTATTTTGTTGGCTTCACTACGTAACATAGGATTGGATAATTGTTCTATTATTTTTACTTGGGCTTTACTTTTACAGTTTTTTAAAGCTTCTTCATAAGATACATTTAAATAAATATATTTTTCGATTTTTTTATTGATGTTATTATTTTTGTTGGCTTTTAAAGCTGATGGAACCATGGTTTGGTAACAATGGATTAAGTTACACATGGTTTTATTTTGAATATAAATTCCTAGTTTTAAAAGTTCGTCATTAAATATTACGTCATCATCGATTAGTTTTTCTATATCTTTGATGGTATATTTTTCTTGAATTTCTTTGGTTATTTTTAATACAAATCCTTCTAGTTTTTGTTTACCAAATGGCACCAAAACTCTCGATCCCACTTTTACGTTTAAATTGTTTGGTATATGGTATGTAAATGTTTGATTTATTTGTTTGGCTTTTAATTCCACTAATACTTGTGCATACATTTTACCACCACCTTTTTTTATTATATCATACTATTTTAAATATTTAGCCAAAGAAAAAAAGGTTTAAAACCTTTTACGCTACTTTAGTTCCACAAAGGATACAAGTATCTCCTTCGACTTTGTTTCCACAATTTGGACAGAATTTTGGTTCAGAAGTTGGTTGAGCTGGTTGTGTATTTGTTGGTTTGGGTTGATCAACAAATAAATCATTTGTTTGATTGTTATTAGGTGTTACTGGTTCAACTGTTGGTGCAACTTCTGGAGTTGGTGGAGTCACCGGTTCAACTGCTGGCGCAACTTCTGGCATTGGTGGAGTAACTGGCACAACTTCTGGCATTGGTGGAGTCACTGGTTCGACTACTGGTGCAACTTCTGGCATTGGTGGAGTCACTGGTTCAACTGCTGGCGCAACTTCTGGAGTTGGTGGAGTCACTGGTTCAATTGCTGGTGCAACTTCTGGAGTTGGTGGAGTCACTGGTTCAACAGTAGGCGCAGCTTTTTCTTGATCGACAGTTGGCACTGCATTTGGGGAAACTGCTTCCATTGTTACATTAGTAACTGTTGGAGTATCAACAGTTGGGGTTTCAACATTTTCTGCATTATGATTTTCGGTTGGGATAGTTTGTCCCACAACAGGAATTGTCGAAGCTGGTAGCGGGGCATTTAAATCAGTATAATTTGATTGATATGTTCTAGCCGCTTGCTCTAAATTTGTACTTTGTTGTACATCACTTTTTTTCTTTTTTCCAAAAAATAACATATATAAACCTCTTTCTTTATTTTATCTCTTCTATAGCATATAATATTTTATCTTTTTTGTAAATAGTTTTTTATTTTAATTTTTTTACTTTACATTTTTTGACTGTAAAAGGGAATGTTAATTCCCTTCATCTTCATTAAATCTATCAATATTTATTGTAAAATCACTAACTAATTCATTGAATTTTAACAAATTATTAGAAAGTTCATTTTTATCAGCATCATATTTAATTCTATCTAATTCTAATTTTCTTTTTTCTTCTTCAATCAAATCAAGTTTTAATTTAATATCATGTTCTTGATTATCTAACTCATTTTGTTTTTCTTCAAAAAATTTCTTTTGTTTAGATTTGATAGCTTTTATTTTGTTTAATTCTTCTTGTTTGAAATTTTCAAATTCTTGTTTTTCTTGATCTAAATTAGCTTGAGATTTTTTTAATTTAGATACTTGACGTTCAACTGCTTCTTTTTTTTCTTTTAAACTATTATAAACTTCTTCTTTATAATTCCTAATTTTTTCAATATCTTGTTCTTTTTGCTTTTCAAAATCTTTTTTTAGTTGTTCTAATTCTTCTATTTTTTCATCAATTCTTTTTTTGACTTGACTATTTTTAGCAAAGATTCCTTTGGCTTCAGATACTGTACTACTAGCAATTGCAAACATAGCATCTATATCAGTTTTGGCAAGACCTTCTTCAAATTCTTTATCAATTTTATTATCTTCTTTATTTTCTACTTTTTCTTCATTTGTTTCTTCTACTACTTCATCTATATCTTCGTCAACATCTAAACCAGGAAGTTTATCAGCTGGTTTCATTTCTAGAGGCTCTAACTCTTCTAATTCTTCAGGTTCAACGGTTCTTAATTCATATTCCATATTATCCCCAGTCTTTCTTTCTTCCGGTTCATCAAAAGAAACAGGATCAGATTGGAGTAAATCGACACCCCGTCCTGCTCTTTCATTTTTACCTTTCTTATTATTTGCTTCTTTCAAAGCCATTACTAGTTTCTATCTCCTGGTAATTGTTGAAAACCAGAGTTTAATTGCGAAACTAATTCTTTAAATCTTGCACAACTTTGTGATAAGTTTTTACTTTCTAATTCTAATTTTTTCTCTTCTAATTCTTTAGTTTTAGCAAATTGTTCTTTTTGTTGTTCTAATTCTTGTTGTCCTTGTTTGATTTTTTCTAAAGCTATTTCTTGATCTTTGGCAAATTGTTCTTTTTCGGTTTCTAATTTTTGTCTTTCAGTTTTGATTTTTTCTTCTTCTAATTCTTTAGTTTTAGCAAATTGTTCTTTTTGTTGCTCTAATTCTTGTTGTCCTTGTTTAATTTTTTCTTCTTCTAATTTAAGTTCGGCTTTAGTTGCTTCACAATCACTATTAAATTTTTGTTCAGAGTTTTGAATACGTAATCTTTGATTTTTAACATAGTCATTACATTGTTCTTTTTCAGTTTCAATTATTTTTCTTTGTGCATCAATGTAATTAGCGAAGTCTTCTCTTTCTTTATCTAATTTTTCTTTAGTTTTTTTCAAATTAGCTTCATAATCTTGAATCCTTTTTTTCTGTGTCAACATATCAGAGATAAAATTATTAGCTCCGTTGACATCATTGTATAAACTATCAAACATACTATCAAAACTTCCAGTTGTATCTAAACTACTATTTGTATCAAAAGTTATTGGTTCAAACGAAGGCATGGTATCTAAAAAACTGTTATCTACTGGACTATCAGATATTTCTTCTTTAGAAGCATCTGAAGCTGATTCCTCAGGAACTTCTACAGTTGGTTCTTCATTAACATCTTCTTGAGATGTTTCTTCTTCACTAGTTGTTTCTACTGGTTCTTCAGCGGTAAATGAAGGAATTGTATCCGCAACTGTTTCTTGTTCCACTTCTTTAATCATTGGTTCTACTGGAGTTATATCACCCATTTGTGGTAATTCTATATTTGGTATAACAATTTGTGGTTGTTCAACAGTATTTTCTCCTTGTCCATTATAATAAAAATCATCAGCATCATCAACAGTATTTACATTTTCCATCATTTGATCATTTGGTATTTGGTCTTGCATCATAAAAAACATCTCCTTTTATTCTTTTACATCCCCCTATTTTCTTTATTTATTATAACATACATTTCCCAAAAAACAAACAATATTTTTACATTTTAAGTATATTTTTTTTTAAACGCAAAAAAAAAGAAGAAAAAATACTTTTTTATTCTTTTTTATCAATTTTATTCATTAACAAATTCATAAGTTATAGATTTTGCTTTAGTTAAATTAGCATCAGTAGCAACAGATATTTGTTTTGTTTCTCCAGCTTTGATACTTTCACCATCTAAAGCAACTACCATTTTAGAAATTTCTTGCCCATTAGCATCACTAGCATGAATAACTAAATATTTAGCTTTAACATCTTTTTTACCTTCGTTGGCAGCATCACAAGTAAATTGAGTTTGATCATTTTTAATAAGCATCATTACATTAGAAAATTTAACACCATCAACTGTTTGTTCTTTTACAACATTTTCACTTGTATTAGCGGTTGCTTTAGCATTTATATCATATCCTTTTTCTTTCTTTTTACAACCACAACCTGCTGATACCAATAATAAGGCTACTAAACTTAAAGCAATTATCTTTTTTTTCATTACATTTCCTCCTAGTCTATTATGATTATATCATAAAGATTAAAAAATTCAAGTAGTTTTGATAATTTGACTCATAAAAAATTATTCATGATTTTCTTTAATCATATTTTCCATTTTTAATTTTTCTTCTTCTAAGTACTCTTTTTCGGCTTTTTTAAATTTTTCAATAAACAAATTAACTATTTTGGGATCTTTAATTACTTTTTTTAAAAGTCTTTCAATTTCCTTGATATCTCCCGAATCTAATATTTTTTCCCATATTTCATAATCAGTCATATAATTTCCTTTCTAAAAGATAAAACAGTAGTTCTTTTTATAAACTACTGTTAATTTTAATTATTTTTTAAACTCATAAAATATTTTAAAGTTCTAATCATTTGGGCAGTATAACTCATTTCATTGTCATACCAGGCAATTACTTTTACCAGTTGTTTCCCATCGACTTCGAGAACATCGGTTAAAAGTCCATCTACTAAAGCCCCCTCATGGGCTCCAATTATATCACTTGATACAATCGGATCTGTAGTATATTGAATGGTTTCATTTTGATTATTTAAAAATAAATTATTTATTTGTTCTACGGTAACATTATTTTTAAGTTCAACGGTTAAATCAATTAAAGAACCAGTTGTCGTCGGAACTCTTAAAGCTCCTCCTTGCATTTTTCCTTGTAAACTTGGTATGACAAGACCAATAGCTTTAGCGGCTCCAGTTGATGTTGGAATTATGTTACTAGCTCCGGCCCGTCCCCGACGGGCTTTAATACCTTTTTTATGAGCCACATCTAATATTGTTTGATCGTTAGTGTAAGCATGGACAGTGGTCATAAAACCTTTTTCAATAGTATAAGCATCATTTAATACTTTACAAACCGGCGCTAAACAGTTAGTGGTACAAGAAGCAGCACTAATACAAGTTTCTTCTCCCGTTAAAGTATCGTGATTAACATTATAAACAATTGTTTTCATGTTATCTTTAGCCGGTGCCGATAATATGGCCGCTTTAGCTCCAGCTTGGATATGTTTTTCCATACCTTCATTAGTAGTAAAATGTCCGGTACATTCTAAAACTACATCGACATTTAAATCTTTCCATGGCAGGTTAACAGGATCACTTTCCGCAAATACTTTAATATGTCTATTCCCCACAATTATTTCATCATCAGTAAAACTAATATCTTTTACCCGATAATTTCTATGAGATGTGTCATATTTTAAAAGGTACGCCAATTGTTCCGCATCGGTCAAATCATTTATAGCAACAACATCTATATCACTATCTTGATCCATCAAACGTAAGGCTAAGCGTCCTATTCTTCCAAAACCATTTATAGCAACTTTAATCATATAATCATCCTTTCTATTTATAAAATGCACTTCTTCCAATAAATTCTCTTAAAACACTATCGGCTGGTACGTCTTCACTAGGTATTGGTAAAAAGTTTCTTAATAAGTTAATCAAACGTATTGCCTCTGGATAATTAGGATTATCTTCTGGAACATTAAACAAAAGTGGTTCTACATAAGTTTTTAAAATACCAAGTTCATATAACAAGGCGGAATTAACCACATAATCCGCATCATCTTGATATGGGAAAATATACTTTTCTTCCCCTTCTCGGATGTTTTTCCATCTATCTAATGTCTCATAAGCTTTGTAACCCCGATATCTATTATCCCGGACAATTCGTCTTAACTTTCTAGTATCACTCGTATGAACCCGATTGTGATGATCGATATTGATTTGGGTAAGTGGAGTTATATAAATTTTGTATTTAACACTTCGATCAATTGACTGCGTCAATTCATCATTCATACAATGTAAACCTTCGACGATGATAATACCATCTTCATCCATTTTTAATGTTTCCCCATTGTATTCTCTTTTTCCCGTTACAAAATTGAAAGTTGGAAGGTCGACTTTTTCTCCATCTAATAAACTCATTAGTTGTTTATTAAATAAGTTTATATCAACACAATTTAACGATTCGGTATCTAATTCGCCATTGGCTAATTTTGGGGTTTTTTCGCGGTCTAAAAAGTAGTTATCCATCGATATTTGATATGGTTTTAAGCCTTTACTTCTTAAATAGATAGCTAGTTTTTTAGCCGTTGTGGTTTTCCCAGCTGACGATGGCCCAGCTATTAAAATAATTTTGATATTGCGATTGTTTATAATGTTTGATGCGATATCAACTAATTGATTATTATAGTATACTTCGGCAAGTCCGATAAGTTCGCTATATTTACCCTTCGCCACTACTTGATTTAAATCAGCCGCAGTTTGTTGGTTAATCATAGTGGCCCATCTACTATATTCTAAAAATTTATCAAAC
Source organism: uncultured Bacilli bacterium (assembly GCA_947623815.1). GTDB lineage: Bacteria > Bacillota_I > Bacilli_A > RF39 > UBA660 > HGM10857. The sequence goes on from CANQHO010000008.1 coordinate 29,914, forward strand.
ATCATTTGATGATGAACATAATCTAAAGTACATTCGGGATTATAACTACTTGGATAACTTACCACAAAACCAGTTTCGTTTATCCAATCTAGTTTAAAGTCATCGATTTGTCCTGTTGAATACGCCAATTTTCCATAAAAATAGTCGTATGTTTTATCAATTCGATACAAATTGATATAAGTATTACTTATATATTTTAATACTTCTACTTTATCGTATTGTTTTTTCTTTTTGAAAAATTTTATCGCATCAATTCGAGAAACACTCATCTTATTGATAATATGGTCTTCTTTAGATAATTCCATCATTTTATTTTGTAACTCTTCGATATCTTCTTTAGTTACGGTTTTATTTTTCAATTCACAATAAAAACCTTTATCGATAGAAAATTGAATTATTACTTCCGCCTCTTCCCAAAGTTGATTTAAAGCCACAACCATTAAAAATTGTAAAGTTCTTCCGTAAATACTATTTCCGACCCCACTACTTCGATCGTAAAAATCAATGGTGTAACTTCTCGTTAATGGTTCATTTAATTCAACTAATTCATTGTCAATTTTACCAAGTAAAATTGGATAGTTAAAATTTTCTTGATAGTATTCACTTATTTCTTTGACAGTTGTTCCACTTTCAAATTCTTTAGTATTTCCTCGGAAATTCATGATAATTTGTTTGGCCATTATATCCCTCTATTCTTCTACTATTTTAGTATATCATATTTTTTATGTTTTGGTAATTGTTTTTGTATATTTTTATTTTTTTTGACTATCATATAGTAGAAAGGAAGATTTCATGATTATTCCAACAGTTATTGAAAAAAGTCATAATGGGGAACATGCTTATGACTTATATTCTCGATTACTTAAAGATCGTATTATTATGTTGACGGGTGAAATTGATGATAATAAGGCTAATATTATTGTTGGACAACTTCTTTATTTAGATTCTATCAACCATGATACTATTAGTTTATATATAAATTCACCTGGTGGTTCGGTTACAGCCGGTATGGCTATTTATGATACCATGAATTTTATTAAATCGGATGTGTCAACTATTTGTCTAGGTATGGCCGCAAGTATGGCTGCTTTCCTACTTTCTAGTGGAGCCAAGAAAAAAAGATTTATTTTACCTAATGGTGAAGTTATGATTCATCAACCTTTAGGTGGGGCTCAAGGACAAGCCACGGAAATTAAAATTGCCGCCGAAAGAATTTTAAAATTGAAAGATAAACTTAATGAATTGCTTTCTAAAAATACGGGTAAAGATAAAAAGATAGTAGCTTTAGATACAGAAAGGGATTATTTTTTATCCGCTAAAGAAGCTTTAGATTACGGTTTAGTTGATGAAATATTAAATACCAAATAACTTTTGGTATTTTATTTTATAGTTTGATATAATATATTTATATTAGAAAAACGAAGGTGATGCTATGCTAGTAGATAAAATTAAACAAGAATTATTAGAACAAAAAAAATCGAAATTTAAAGGTAATATTTATCATTATTCTCAAGTTAATTTTGCTTATAACTCTAATAAGATAGAAGGTGGAAATTTATCCCAAGATGAAACCGAAGAAATATTTGAAACAAACTCTTTTATTCCCAAAAATGATGATGCGATTAAATTGGATGATTTAACGGAAATGAAAAATCATTTTCGTCTATTTGATTATTGTTTAGATATTATTGATGAAAAACTTACCAAAGAAATAATTATAAAAATGAATATGATACTTAAAAGAAATACTACTGATGAAGAAAATCCTAGATACAATGTTGGAGGATTTAAGATTGTTCCCAATAAAATTGGAATTATTAATGTCATAAATACATCGTCCCCCCAAAATGTTGAAAAAGATTTAGATAATTTATTAAGTAAATATCATAGTCTTAAAAAGATTACAATTGAAGATATTATCGATTTTCATTACCAGTTTGAACTTATTCATCCGTTTGGGGATGGGAATGGACGGGTTGGTAGAATGATTATGTTTAAGGAGTGTTTAAAAAATAATATTATCCCCTTTATTATCCTAGATAAAGATAAACCATATTATATGCGGGGATTAAAAAATTATAAAGATGATAAAATGTTTTTAATCGATACCATTAAAAATGAACAAGATTTATACGAAAAGATGGCTGAAGAATTGTTAAACTTTGAACTAGAAGATAAATAAATATCTTCTTTTATTTTAACAAAGAATTAATTCCTTTGTAGAATATAAGCAATAAAAATAAGGAAAAACAAAGTAGTAAAAAAAAGAGAACGCACCG
>CANQHO010000009.1 GCA_947623815.1 uncultured Bacilli bacterium
TAACACTTCGTCGATACCTACGCGTGTATTGGACTTTCACCAACTAGATATATGCCATGCGCGGCGCACACCAAAAAAAGCAATTTTAAAATTGCTTTCCAAAATATAAACTATTGAATAACATTTCTTGTAATTTCATATCTTCGGCTGATTGATATTCTTTAACATTTTGCGAAGATGAATCGTCTTTTAAATTTTTTAACAATGATAATAAATTACGATAATCTTCTAAAGTTAAAAAGTCTTTTTCTTTTACTTTTTCCACAACTTGTTCTTTCATTTGATCTTGAGCTATAGTTACTATCGACTCATTATTATCAAATAAACGGTTGGGATAAGTATTTAAATATGCATTATAGTCAATTGGAGAATCTTCTACTTCAATAGTTGTTTGATATACGGGTCTTCTTACCGGTACATTAACTATTGTTTTTTCTTCTTTATTTACTTCTTCAATTGTATCTTCTTTAGTAAGTTTGTTTATACAAGCTATAATTCCTAAAGCAATAATCCAAAAAGTAAATACTATCATAGAAAATTCTATTAAAGCTAATATTTCAGTATTTTGATATAAAGCTACTTGAGAATAAATGTTGATATTTTGTTTTGATACTTGATATAGGGTTACTAATAATGATAAGTTAACTATACCAAATACTGCCATATTTAATCTTTTAATATATAACTTTGGTTTCTTTTTCCATGTTTGGATGGCTATATAATTAGTTACTAATATCATAATTAGATAATAAGCCATACTTGGGAAGAATAATGTAATAACTATTTGGTTCATCAATTGATCTAACAAAGAGATAAATGGTTCTCCAAATTGCCAAATCAAAATGATTCCAAGTATTCCTCCTAATCCCATCATCGCTTTTTTCTTATTCGCTAATTTTATTTTTTCGGTTGAAATCAAAACAAATAAGCTTAAGAAAATTGTGAATAACATGATAGGATTTTTTGATTTAATTAAAACTTGTAATACAGTTTGAATTATTTGTCCAAATGATAATTGCATCATATTAGCCACCCCCTTTTACTTTTATCCTCTTTCTTTTTTGACTAATTCTGCAATATATATAGTTTGTGTTTTTTCATCATTATGAGTACAAGTTACTAACGTAAGGGTTGTTTTATCAAAATTACGATCAATTCCTATAACCCCTGTTTTCTTTTGTTTATATATTTTGTTTATTTGATATGTATATACATATCCTTTGTAAGTCACCGTTGCCATATCCCCTTTTTTTAATTTATACAAGTCATTAAAATAGGCATTATAGCCATTTCCTGAATGGGCCGCTAAAATAAAGTTTCCTTTATCTTTATCGGGATAATCAGAAGTTTTAACTATAAAGATATTTCTTTGAACATTGTTTTCTTTGGAATTCTTACTTGCGAAACCCCTCTTTAAACCGATCTTACTAATTTGTAAATAACCAACATAGTAAGCTTTTTTGGTTGTATTAGAGTTTTTTGTTTCTTCTTTAGGTTGTTCTTCTTGTTCGACAACTTTAACTTCCTCTTCCATAGGGGCATAAGTTGTAAATTCCCCTATGGCTTGTTTGGAAGTTGCGTAAAGTTGTTTATTCATGTAGTCAAACGCATAATCTTTTTTCTTACATAAGTAGTTAAACGATACAATTGTAAGACCTACTAACATTGTAATTATTCCAAATGTTATTGATTGTTTATTCATAAATTACACTAATTTCTTTTTATTTCTATATACTACGTAAGCTCCTATTAACATGGCTGTAAATCCGATTCCCATTGTTAATGTAGAAACATTTGAATCTGTAATAGGAACTGGGGTTTCTTTTAAGTTATATAATACAACAACTTTTAATTCGTCATCTTCACCAACGGTAAAGGTTACTTTTTCACTATTTAAAACATATCCTGTTGGTGCATCTAATTCTTGTAATGTATATGTTCCAAGTGGTAAGTTGTCAATTATATAAGCTTCATTTGTTGATGTCCAAGTTGCTACGACATTACCATCAGCGTCAACTAATTGTAATTTAGCTCCGGCAAGTGGTTTATCAGTTTCTTTATCTTTTTTGATGATTTGTATTGAATGTTTTTTAGCTTCTTTTTTATGATTATACATAACAATAGCTTTTACTTCATCTTTAGCAGTAATAGTTACTGTTATTGGTGTAGTGTCTAGTAAATAACCAGCTGGTGCTGCTACTTCTCTTAATGTGTAAGTACCTTCTGCTACATTAGTTAAAACATGAGCTTCGGTTGTTGATACCCAAGTATCAATTACTTTCCCATCTTTACTTAATTCTAATTTAGCTCCTGGTAATATTTGTTTAGTATCAGCATCTTTTTTAGTTATTTCTAAACGGTGTTCTTTTTTGGTATTAACCATTTCTACTTCTTTGTTGTCACCATCTTTTAAAGTAATTGTTACTGATTCACTATTTAAAACATATCCTTCTGGTGCCTCTAATTCCTTTAATGTATATGTTCCAGCTTCCAAATCGTTAATTACATGAGCTTCACTTGTTGATGTCCAAGTATCAACTACTTTTCCATCTTTGCTTAATTGTAATTTAGCTCCGGCTAAAGCTTTATTAGTTGCTGAATCTTTTTTGATAATACTTACTTTAGCTTTTTCAACATTAAGTTTTAATGCTGTTGATGTATTTAAAGTTTTTTCTACTTCATACAATTCATCTGGAATTACCTTTTGATAAGATGAACTTCCAGGTTTGTATTCATAGGCTTTTTTGGTAACACCTGTAGCAGTAAGTTTTACATCAATTGTAGTGTCATCGCTAACCTTACTTGCTGGAACTTGAATTTTAAATTTTTCAGTAGTCTTAAGTGATGTTACTTCTTTTCCATCAGAATCGATAATTTTTGCGCCTTTTGGAGCATTTGTTAAACTAACTTTATATTTACCTGGAACATTTTTAGCTGTTACAGATATATATTCAGATTCATAATTACTTCCATTTAAAGTCAAACTAGCACTTGACACATTGGCTTTTAATGAAGGTTTATCATAACCAGCTTTTTTGGCTTTTTTGGCTCCAGTAACTAATTGTTTAACATATTTTCTAAGTCCGTATTTATTTTGTCCACTTGATTTGAATGCTGATGTTAAGTTATGAGTCCCAGCGGTTGAGTCCATATACCACCAAATAGCGGTTTGGGTAATATAATAGTCTTTATCGGAATTTCCGGTAAATTTTTTGTTTGGATATCCATTTTTTATAATATAAGTATATCCAGCATCTTTGGCTCCAATACGAGTTAATGTTGTATTTTGTGTTGATGATTTGTGAATACTTTCACTACAATATATATATCCGTTTGAAAAACGTTTTTTCATAAAATATGTTGTAGATATATATCCACTTAATTGTTTTTCGGCTGAGATAGCCTTTAAAGTTTTTGGTGCTGTTTTAGCAGCTACTTCTTGTCCACATACAATTCCTATAAAAGCTATAAGAAATGTTAAAACGTAAGAAGTAAGTTTTAAAAATAAATTTCTTTCTTTCATAACCTTTTCCCCCCTGTTTCATGAAATTGTCTTCTATATTATCACAATGTTTCCTAAAAGTCAAATATTTTTTGCAGTTTTACCGAATTTTTTTTCGCCTTAATTTTTGACTTTTATTTATTATGATGAAAACAGAATCAAATTTCGTTAAATACGAGCCCTATAATAACACAAAAAAAATGCTTTGTCAAACATTTTTTCGCTTAAGTAAATTGATTAAACTTTTCTAAAAATAGGTTTTATATCAAATTTCTATTTTACTATCTTTATTCGGTGTATCTTTTAAAAAGGAATGTATTTCTTTTATTACTAAATCTTTTTTGGCATCTTTAAACATATGATGAGTAGCATCTTTAACAATCAACATTTTTTTAACTGGTACGTTTAATTTTTGATAAATGTTTTCCGAACTAGAGAGTGGAACTATTTGATCGTTAGTCCCATGAACTAATAAAGTTGGACAAGTTACCTTAGCCGGCAATCCTTGACTTTCTTTGATAAGTTTTTGAAATTCAAACACCATGGGAATTGGCATTTTAGTCATTCTAGATATAACTTCATCTTTGGAATAAGTTTTGATAATTTGCGGTGCTTTTTTTATCGATGAAAATATATTGATATTACCATCTTTACTGTCTAAGGCTTCAAAAGCGGGCGCTATTAAAACTAGTTTTTTAACTTCTTTATGATTAGTAGCTAAAAGACAAGCTAGAACTCCTCCCATACTGTGTCCTATAACATATATTTCTTTATATCCACTTTTAATCAACATATTTATTTTATCTTCACAAGCGTTAATCCAATCATCTTTTTTAGCTTTGACAATGATACTTCTATCATGTCCTGGCAAGGTGAAACTATAAACATCAAATCGTCTTTCTAGTTCTAAGGCAAAGGCTAAATCTTCTTCGTCATAAGTACCACCCGCAAAGCCATGAATCATCAATATCGCTTTTCTAAATCTAATCATCGAACTACTCCTTTATTCTCTTATTATTATAACAATAATACAATCTTATTTCAAATATTCATCTAATTTTGTAAATACTTTTACTATATCTTCGTAAAGTACTAGTGAAGCCATATAATCACTTGGCGTTTTATCTTTATTGATAATAATTAAATTTTTACCATTAAAATACCTAATTAAACCTGCCGCCGGATAGACATTTAATGAGGTTCCCATAACTAACAAAGTATCGGCTTTACTAATTAAATCTATACTTGCCTCTAAAATATCAGAATCTAAAGCCTCTTCATAAAGAACTACATCAGGTTTAATTAAACCGCCACAGGAACATTTAGGCAAATCATTTTTTAAAATGTAATCTAAATTATATTTTTTACCACATTTTAGGCAAGTATTTTCCTTAACAGTCCCATGTAATTTTAAAACATTTACACTTCCGGCATCTTCATGAAGGGTGTCGATATTTTGGGTAATAATAGCTTTTAAAATACCCTTTTTTTCTAATTTAGCTAAAACAGTATGGCCAATATTAGGCTTAGCCTGGGAATATAACATTTTACTTCTATAAAATTTATAAAATTCTTGCGGATTTTCCATAAAATAATGATGACTTAAGATTTCTTCATTGGAAATATTTTGTTTATAAAGTCCTTTAGAACTTCTAAAGTCGGGAATTCCACTAGCGGTTGACATACCAGCTCCTGTCAAAACAACTAAGTTAGAACTATGTAAAATAGCATCGATAACTTCTAACATAACAAACCTCTTTTCTTTAACCAATTATTTATTATTTTATCAATGATAGTAAAACATGTAAAGGACACGATAAATAATATTCCGACAATTGTCAAAACTCTAAAATTAAAGGTTGCTAAAGAAAGAAACCTTTTTAAACCGATAGAACTTATTATAAAACCAATAATTAAAGATACAAGCAAGGTTCCTCTTAACAAATTAAATGGTTTACAGATTTTAAAAATCAAAATGAATCCCGTAATTCCCACCATCATAACACATAAAGTTGAAGATGTCGTAGTACTTAAATTTAAAATTGCTGTTAAAACGACAATTATCAAAATATTGATTACAATTGTTAAAGCGGCAGGTATAGATGTAGCTATGACATTACCTAAAAATTTACCATGGACTTTTTCATCATTAGGTTCTAAAGCCAAGATAAATGATGGAATTCCAATTGTAAAAACACTAGTTAAAGTAAGTTGTACCGGCATAAAGGGATAAGGATATGGAATTATTAGAAAAATAACGGAAAGAAGAAATGAATAGATCGTTTTAGATAAGAATAAGGAAGCGGATCTTTGTAAGTTATTTATCGATTTTCTTCCTTCTTTAACGACATGCGGTAAAGCATCAAAATTAGAGTCCAACAATATCAATTCACTTATATTTCTAGCCGCTTCACTACCATTGCCCATCGCAATGCTTAAATCGGATTCGCGCAAAGCCAAAACATCATTGACCCCATCTCCGGTCATCGCCACTTGATGACCTTGTTTTTTAAAATAGATAATCAATTCTTTTTTTTGTTCGGGAGTTACTCTACCAAAAACATTTTTTGAACCGATAGATTCAATATCCGTTACTTTGGACATATCGACACTATCGACATTTTCTAAACCACATCTTTTAGCAATATTTTCTACGGTTTTAACATTATCACCGGAGATTATTTTTATATCAACTCCTTGTTTTTTAAAATAATTCAAAGTATCTTTGGCTTCTTTTCTTATTTTATCTTGCAATAAAATAACGGCATATACCTCTTCATCGTGCGTAAGTACTAAAGTTCGATATTTTTCTTCATATTTAGATAAATCTATTTTTTTATTTACTTTTAAAAATTCTAAGGCTCCAATATAATATGTTCCTTCGGAATAAAGGATAGATCCACTATATTTTTTCTTAGAAGAAAAAGGTATTTGTTTAATTTCTTTATAAATAGGTTCTTCTTTAAAGTATTTTTTTAAAGCCAACATCGTCGCATTAGTATCTTTCGAATAATAAGTAATGGCATTTAAAACATTTTTACTTTTTTCTTGGTCTTTTAAATAAATTACATCGACAACTTCCATTTTTCCTTCAGTTAAAGTACCGGTTTTATCTAAACATAAAGTATCTATTCTAGCCAGTGTTTCTATAGAATGTAATTTTTGACTTAAAACTTTATATTTGGATAGTTTAATAGTAGATACGGCTAAAACGGTACTAGTCAATAAAATAAGGCCTTCTGGTATCATTCCAATTAAAGCGGCCGTCGTTTTAATAACGGCTTCCGATACAACAAAATTACAAATATACCATTGTTTGATAAAAAGTAATATTCCTAAAGGAATAATTATGAAAGAAATTATTTTTAATATCAATTGGAAAGTTTTTTCTATTTCACTTTCTTTTTTCTTTTCTTTTTTTACTTTATAAGAAATACTGGCAATATAATTTTCTTTTCCCACATGTTTTACTCTACAAGTACACATTCCACTAGTTATAAAACTTCCCGATAACAAATTATCTTCTTTTAATTTACTTATAGCATCTTCTTCGCCGGTAATTAAAGATTCATTAACTTCTACTTCCCCCTCTAGTATTACTGAATCAACTAACACTTGATCGCCATTTTGATAAATAATTATATCATCTTTTACTATTTGGTCTTTTTCTATTTGAACTTTTTTTCCATCTCTTATTACTAAGGCTTTACTACTAACTAAAAAAGATAACCGGTCAATTATTTTTTTAGCCTGAACTTCTTGGACAATACTAATTATCGTATTTAAAAATATAACTACTAAGAAGGCTAAATTTTTATATGAACCTACTAAAAAAACACCTATTCCTAAACCTAAATTTAATAAATTAAACAAGGTTATAGTATTAGATAAAATAATATTTTTAATACTCTTGGTAGGTACATCAATGTTTTCATTGTATTGATGTTTTTTTAGTCTTTCTAAAACTTCTTCTTTAGTTAGACCAAGTTGATTCATCCTATCACCCTTTTCATAAATATATTATATCATCTTTTAAGGTGTTTTTTTTATTTTAATAATGGTTTTAAGAATTGTCCGGTATAACTACTTTCTTCTTTAGCGACTTCTTCTGGTGTACCTAAGGCGACAACATTTCCCCCGGCATCTCCACCTTCTGGGCCTAAATCAATAATATAGTCGGCTACTTTTATCACATCTAAATTGTGTTCTATTACTAAAACAGTATCACCATTGTCGACAATTCTATTTAATATCACTAATAATTTTTTTATGTCTTCACTATGTAATCCAGTAGTTGGTTCATCTAAAATAAATAATGATTTACCAGTTGGTTTCTTTTGTAATTCTTTGGCCAATTTAATTCTTCCGGCTTCTCCTCCTGATAAGGTTGGCGAACCTTGTCCTAATTTAATATATGAAAGACCTACATCCATAAGCATTTGTAGTTTACTTTTTATTTTAGGAAAGTTTTCAAAAAATTCAATGGCTTCTTCAACTCGCATATTTAATACATCATGAATAGTTTTACCTTTGTATTTTATTTCCAAAGTTTCACTATTGTATCTAGTTCCATGACAAACTTCACAAGGTACATAAACGTCTGGTAAAAAGTGCATTTCAATTTTTTTTACTCCATCACCCCAACAGGCTTCACATCTTCCCCCTTTAACGTTAAAAGAAAATCTTCCTTTATCATATCCTCTTAATTTGGCTTCTTTAGTACTAGCAAATACTTCTCTAATGTCATCAAATACTCCAGTATAAGTAGCGGGATTACTGCGGGGGGTTCGACCAATTGGCGCTTGGGATATATCGATTACTTTATCGATATTTTCTAATCCTTTAACGGCTCGATATTTACCGGGTTTTTCTTTGTTTTTATATAGTTGATTAGCAACTATTTTATATATTATTTCATTAACTAAAGTCGATTTACCACTTCCACTTACCCCAGTTACACAAGTTAAAGTTCCAAGTGGTATTTTAACATTGATATTTTTTAGGTTATTTTCTTTAGCACCTTTTATTTCTAAATATTTTTTATTGCCTTTTCTTCTTTTTTTAGGAATTTCTATTTTTCTTTTACCAGACAAGTAAGCGCCCGTAATACTGTTTTCATTTTTCATAACATCTTCGGGAGTTCCTTGGGCTACTATTTCTCCCCCATGTAATCCGGCTTGGGGTCCCACATCTACTAAATAATCACACGCTAACATGGTATCGGTATCGTGTTCTACTACGATTAAAGTATTACCTAAATCGCGCATTTCAAGCATCGATTTTATAAGTCTAGCATTATCTCTTTGATGTAAACCGATACTAGGTTCATCTAAAACATATAAAACTCCGGTCAATCTTGAACCAATTTGTGTCGCTAAACGAATTCTTTGGGCTTCTCCGCCTGATAAGGTTCCCGCACTTCTACTTAAGGTCAAATAGCCAAGACCAACATTTATTAAGAATTTCAATCGACTAGATATTTCTTTTAAAATCAAGTTAGAAATAGCGGCTTGTTCTTTATTTAATTTTAAATTATTTAAATAATCATATAAATCACTAATACTTAAATTGGTAATGGAAAAGATATTTTTTTTACCAACATATACTGATAAAACTGAGGAATTAAGTCTAGCCCCATGACATTCTGGACATGGTAATTCAGTCATGTATTGTTCTATCCAATCTCTTATCCAAGTACTTTTCGTTTCCATGTATCTTCTTTCTAAGTTGGTAATAACTCCTTCAAAGGTGTCAATACTAGTTCTTCTATTACCGGTTCTAGATACATAATTAAATTCCATTATTTCATTAGTTCCATATAAAATAATATTTAATTGGTCCTTTTTTAAATTTTTCACTGGTATGTCTAACGGAATATTAAATTTTTTAGCCACGGTTGTTATTTGAGTATAAATTGTACTATCTTCTTCTAAGTTTATCGGTTGGATAGCACCATTCATAATGCTTTTATCACGATTAGGGATAACTAAATCTTCATCTATTTTATATTGAATTCCTAAACCTTTACATTTTGGACACGCTCCATAAGGAGCATTGAAAGAAAACATTCTAGGTTCTAATTCTGGTAAAGAAAAGTCACAGTCAGGACAAGCGTAGTTTTCGCTCATAATAATTTCTTCGCCGTCTAATATTTTTATAACGACTTTACCATACGCTAATTTAGTGGCAATTTCAATTGATTCATATAGTCTACTTCTGATTTCATCTTTAATTATAAGACGATCTATAACAACTAAAATATTATGTTTTTTATTTTTTTCCAAATTTATTTCATCGGTTAATTCATATTCTTTATCATCGATTATAACTCTTACATAACCATCTTTTTTTAGTTTTTCTAAAAGATCTTTGTGGGTACCTTTTTCGCCATATATAACTGGGGATAAAACTAAAATTTTAGTACCACTCTCCATTTTCAATACTTGGTTGACCATTTCTTCAATGCTTTGACTGGTAATTGGTCGATGATGGTTGGGACAATATGGAACCCCAATTCGGGCAAATAAAAGTCTTAGGTAATCGTATATTTCCGTTACAGTTCCAACTGTACTACGGGGATTTTTATTAGTCGTTTTTTGATCGATACTAATTGATGGACTAAGTCCTTCGATACTATCGACATCAGGTTTTTCACTACCACCTAAAAATTGCCTAGCATAGGCACTCAAACTTTCGACATACCTTCTTTGGCCTTCAGCATATATAGTATCAAAGGCTAAACTTGATTTACCACTTCCACTAACTCCGGTCATAACAATCAATTTATTTTTGGGCAAGGTAATATCAATATTTTTTAAATTGTTTTCTCTTGCACCTTTTACAATGATTTCTTCCATAATCTCACCTACAAACATTCGTTATTTTACCACATTTTTTTATTTATGACAAAACCATTTTTTTCCAATTATTATTATATAATTCCAAACATTCGTTTGTCAATGAAAAAAAATAACATTTTTTGTTATTTTTCTATCATATTTAGAAGATTTATTTTAAACATATCTTTATCAGAATGTTGTTTGGAAATCATAACTCCTTTATAAGTCACTAATTCTGATTGATGTCCTTCACTTAATATTTCAATAGGGGTTAGTTTTTCTAACATAACTGTTTTTTCTTTTTTATAAAAAAAGTAATGTAATTTTATTTCCCCATGTACTTTAGCAAATAAAGAATCAGTGGGAAGTTTTAATTCGTATGTATCTATTTGTTTTTCTTTGTCACTGCTTACTTTTTCTCCTAATAAATTACCTTCTTTTAACTTTGGATAGTACTCAAAACATAATTTTTTATACGCCAGCATATTATATTTTTTTAAGGAACGTTCTAATTTATGAAATTCATTTTCATTGACATAATCAACCAAGTAATTTTCCTGCATAGTCTATCCTCCGTATTCTAATAATAGGATACCACAAAAATATTTTTAAAGTCAATCAATCACTTATTAGTTTAGTTATTTGACGTCAAGTATCCCATTTTTCCGTAAAACGTATTATAACACTTTTCTTAAAAACTCGCAAATAAATATTTGTTTTTTTTATAAAATATGATATAATCAATTTGCATATATGTCTCCTTAGCTCAGTTGGTAGAGCAACAGACTCTTAATCTGTGGGTCTAGGGTTCGAGCCCCTAAGGGGACACCATATATGTAATAAAGCCCTTTATTTTTAAAGGGTTTTTTATTTTAATTTTTAAAAAAGCTCCCAAAATTTATAAACCAACAAAAAATATAAAAAAATAGTTAATAATTACTTAAGGGAACATTATTTTGTTTATAAGATCCCTTAAAAACAAGGGCTTTTTAATTATCAATTATATTTTAAACTATTTACTATCCAATCCAATTTATTCCTTCCCAAAAGGGAGTTACAACAAACCGTATAATAATTAAAAATAATCCACCTAAAATAATATAAGCTAAAATAATCCAAAAAACACTTTTGAAAACATTTTTTCCAGAATCTTTTAATCTTTTTTGCATTTTAATTACACCTTTTTCTTATATTTCTTTAATTGTTTATTTTATGATGATAGTCCGGAGTACTCTCAGTAATCGAAGCAAATGTATAACCATGACTTTTTCCATACTGAATTATTTTTCTAACTCCTTCTATAACTCCATTATTATTTTCAAAATCATGCATCAAAACAATATTACTACTATAATTTAAATTTTTCACAACATTATTATAGATTTTGGTTGCTGAAGCTTTACCACCTTCCGCATCTTTTGATGTTATGTTCCAATCAAAATATCTAAATCCTTGATTTTCTACTTCCTTAGCCAAAGTAGTCATAAGACCTTTAGAATATCTTCTACTAACAGTATTTGATACTCCTCCAGGAAAACGAATTATAGTCGGTTTATATCCAATTATTTGATATACTTTATTTTGAATATTATATAAATCATCTAAATATGCTTCTTTAGAACTATAAATTTTTTTATAATTATGACTATATGAATGAAGTGCTACGGTATGACCTTCTTCATACTCTCTTTTAATCAAATAATCTAATTCTTTCGCATGGTTTATGACAAAAAAGGTGGCTTTGACATTTTCTTCTTTTAAAACATCTAAAAGTTTAGGGGTTATACTTCTACTTGGTCCATCGTCAAAAGTTAAATAGATTACTTTTCCTAGGCCCTTTTCTTTAGAATTTACGACTCTAACTACCCTTGTCACTTCATTTTTATTACCAGCTTCATCGACTGCTTGATAAGTAATATGATATATACCTTCTTTTTTATTATTGACAAAACCAATTGTTTTAACTTTAGAATGGATATTTTTATCACAATTGTCGGCAACTTCATATCCGGCTTCAACATAATTTTGATTTACACCTATTGTCACATTTTTAAAGCCTTTTAAAGTAATTATCGGTTTTTCGGTATCAGTTTTTAAATTTCTTATTTTTATACTATCATTTTTAGCGGCATCTTGAACCGTATAAATTACTTGATCCTTTTCATTTGTTACCTTTACTTTAGTTGTTATATCGCCATCATAATTATCGATGGCTTGATATCCTTCCTCTTGATATGTTGTATTAGGACAAACTGTAGTATCACTACTTCCTTTTAAAGTAATCGTTGGCCTTTCTGAATCTTTTACTACCACCGTTCTAAAAATTTTTTTAGTTATTCCATTATAATTAACTTTATATTCTATTTTGTATTCCCCAATTTTATTCGCATCAACTTCTCCCTTAACTTTAACTAAATTATTTAAGTTACTATTGCCATAAGTCGCACTATATCCCTTTTCTAAATATTTAGTACCAACTACGACTTCTATTTTATCATTACCTTTTAATTCTATATGTGGAGATATTACTAAAAAAATGGAATATCCTATTAAAAATAATAACAAACCAATTATTGATAACATTATAGCTTTTTTTAAACCAACAAACCTATCCATCAACAACAACTCCTAGTATTATAATAACACATTTAATTTAAAAGTAAAAGAAGCTATAAATAGCTCCTCATCTATATAAACGCTAACACGTAGCGTACCCTAAATAACATTTTTTCACATATTATTGCCAACTTTTTTACTTTAAATGAGAAAACTTACATTTTACTAAAAATATTATTTACCATTCTACTTTTAATATATCCATTTTTATAAAATAATATGCATTTTTTTATTCAATAATAAAATATGCTTATTTAAAATATTTAAATAGTTAATTAAACTATTTTAAAAAATTTAAAGACAAGTTTTTATTTTATAACCATATTTATTCACACTAATTTCAATACTGCCATTTTTATCAGTTCGATATATCTTAGATTTAGATAAATTTTTTAAAGTTTCTTTTTTCGGATGACCATAGCGATTATTTTTACCAACTGATAACAAAGAATATTTAGGGTTGATAGTATTTATAAATTCAATATTAGATGACGTGTCCGAACCATGATGTCCTACCTTTAAAAAGTCGATATTACTAAGTTTATATTTACTTATAATATCCATTTCTCTATCGTATTCAGCATCTCCCATAAAAAGAAATTTATAATTATGATAGTTAAAATAAATAACATTAGAATTATCATTTTCATTATCATAAAGTTTAGTATTTAAAAATTGTAATTGATTTTTTCCAATACTTATCTTTTTTAAATTTTGATAAAATTTTATTTTTTTTATATTTAGTGTTTTAATTAAATCTTGTTCTAATTTATTATAACTACCTCTATTTAAAATAACTTTATCTACTTTAAATTCATTAACTAAATTAACCGCTTCTTTCATATGATCATAATCACCATGACTAATAATTAAATAATCTAATTTTTTTATTCCACGCGATTTTAATGATGGAAGTAAAATATTTTTAGTAATATTATCATTCCCATACATACCACCAGTATCTATTAAAATATAATTATTATCTAAACTTAATAATAAACTGTCACCTTGCCCAACATCCAATACATCTAAATATATTCCTTTTTTAAAACTAGGATACATATAATGGATGATTAAAATAATTATTAACAATATTATTTTTTTCTTAGTATAGTATTTAAAAAATAAATATAATAGGCCATAATATATTACTAAAACTACCATTGATATATGACAAAAAGTAAGATTTAAACTTTTTAACGTCGAAATTTTAATTGTCATTACTTCTAATATATTTACTAACAAAGTTAAAATTGGCTCTAAATAGGGAATAAAAAAAGTTATAAAAATTGTTGGTAAAAATAAATAAGTTATAAATGGAACAAAAAACATATTTAAAATAGGGGTTAGAAAGTTAATACTAAAATTGATATTTATACTAAGGGGTAAACCTATTAAAAAACAAAATATACTGATTTTTAAGGTTGTACTTATTATATTTTTACCTTTTAAAATCTTAGAAAAACGTAAAAGGAAAAAAGTTATAATAAAACTAAAGTCAAAACCTAAATCATAAATACAATAAGGATTATCTAACCATATTATCAAAGCCATAATAAATAAAAATTGGTAATTTTTTAGAGGAATATTTAATTTATTTTTATAAGTTATAAATATATATAGTACAAGACTTCTAAGTAAGGAATAAGAGAAGTTAGACAGTAAAAAGTAAATTATTAAAAAAGCTATTATGGTTTTATTTTTTTTGAATATTCTAGTTAAAATCATAATTAAAAAAGATAGATGCATGCCTGATAAAGCAAATAAATGACTTATTCCATTTTGAACAAAACTAGTTTTGATTTTTTCTTCGATATCTTCTTTACTGCCTAACAAAAACATTTTATAATAAGCCTTGTTCTTTCTTTTTTCTATTTGTTTTATTATAAATCTTTTACTTAACAACAAAATATTATTGGTTGTTTTTATTTTGGTAATTTTATCAGGATAACATATTTTTTTGATTTTTTTACTAAGTAAATATTTTTGATAGTCAAATAAATAAAAATTGGTTTGTTTTTGAGGTGTTTTTAATAAACAATTTACCTTTAATTGATCTCCTATTAAAAGTTTTTCATCAGTCATAATTAAAATTTTTTCATTTTTTTCTAAAACATATTGATTTTTATTTAAAATATTAGTTATTGTTCCTTGTACGTTTTCTTCTTGTTCGATATTTGGGATTTTTGGTAAACTGATAATTCTTAAAAAAATTATGAAAATTAAACTAAAGAGTAAGATTATCTTTGATTTTTTCGTATATTGATTCCCCTATTCCCGTAACATTTTTAATTTCTTCAATATTTTTAAATTCACCATTTTTATTACGATATTCTATTATTGCTTTTGCTTTACTTTCTCCTATTCCACTTAAAGTCATAAATTCTTCTAAAGTTCCTTTATTTAATGATACTTTAGTACTAGTATTTGTATTGGCATTTTCTTTATTGGTTGTATCTTCACTTTTTTTATTTAAGCACGCATCATTTAAGTTATCCGGACAAGGTTTTTCTTCTACTTTTATTTGATATTTTATTTCTTCATCAGTTTTCATGTCATTGATTTCTTTTTTACTATAAATTATAATAGCCATTTCATCAGTTACTCTTTTACTTAAATTTATATAATCGGTATTAGCATTTTGGGTAAGACCCCCAGCTTTTTCAATAGCTTGATAAATTGTATAGTTTTTATCTACTTCGTATACACCTGGTTTTTTTACTTCCCCTTTAATATCTACATAAACTTTTTGATTTTCTTCTTTCGCTGGTTCGACATTTTCAATATTTTCTTCTGGTTCAACTTCTTCTTTTTCTTCACTTTTAGTATAAGCTAATACTCCACTGATTGCTAGTAAAAAAAGACATAAAATAATTCCAATAATTAAATGGTAGTTCTTTTTTATATATTCTTTTATTTGTTCTTTTATTTTTACCACCTCCAATTAAACATATTTAAAGTAAGCTACATTTAAATCAACCCTTCCTTTTATTCCATTTATTTTGCCATTTGATGTATATTGCCACATTTCATATTCTCCTTGATAATCGGTATCGTTAGTGTAATGCGCTAACCATATTTTATAGTTTTTTAATCTTTCCATTTGAAATTTGGATAAAAAGGCGGCTTTGTAAGAGTAAAACATTCCTTCATATCCTTGTTTTTCAACATACTCTAAAAAGGTTAAAGCATAATCGGTTCTTCTTTTATTGGTTAATTTTTTGGCTCTATCTTTAAAGGTTTCAAAATCGAAAGCAACGGGATAAGTAATGTTATATTTTTTTATTTTAGACACGGTAAATTTGGCTTCCTCTAAAGCCTCTTTTTTAGTGGTGGCAACGGAAAAGAAATATACTCCTACTTTTAAACCGGCTTGAATAGCCCCTTTAATATTTTTTTCAAAATTGACATCTTCTTTTATTTCTCCCGTTACGGTTCCACGATATCCAACCCGAATCATAACAAAGTCTATTCCACTTTTTTTAACTTTTTCAAAATCAATATTTCCTTGATATTTAGATACATCTATTCCTTTAGATTTCCCCTCTACTTCTTTTAAGCTATTTTCGTTTTCTTCTTTTACTTCTTCTTTTGGGTTTTCTTTTTCTTTGGTTTCAACTACTTCTTCTGTTTCTACATTATCTTCTTTTTTGATTTCTTCTTCTGTTTCTTTATTTTCTTCGATGATATTTTCTTTTTCCTTTAAATTTTCTTCCCCTTCCTTAGGAACTTCATTTTCTTCATTGTTTTCTTTCGCAATTTCTAAATTATCATCCCCATCTTCTTTTATTGATTCTTCTTCATTTACTTCTACACTATCATTTACTACTTCTAAATCTTCATTCACTTCTTCAGTTACTACTTTTTCTTCATTTATACTAGTATTTATCTGTTTTTTCTTTTTTTGGTTTTGACTTTTTTTAACAATTTTTATTTCTTTTTTACTGTAAACAATGATAACCATTTCATCAGTTACCTTTTTACTTAAGTTTAAATATTCAGTATCGGCATTTTCTGTTAGACCTCCAGCCTTTTCTATAACTTGATTTACAATCATGTTTTTATTTACTTCATATACGCCTGGTCTTTTTACTTCGCCTTTGATATCAACATATATTGAATCTTGATTATCATACGCTAAAACATTAAAACTCAAGAAAAAATAAGCGATAAAAAATGTTAAAATACTATAAAACCATTGTTTTGAATTTTTTATTTCTATCACCTCCTACTTATATATAAGACATAAATTTGCGATTTCCTTTTTTTTAATCACAAAAAAAAACAATTTTTTAAAATTGCTTATAAAAAGAAAAATGTTTTTATACAAACGACATTTCGACATGGTTTGACTATCTACAATTTTATAATACCGTCTTAGATGTACTCTATTCAGGGGGACAGTATTTTCTCTTTCTATTTTAATTTAAATAGAAAGGATGATGCTTATGAAAATAAACTTTGTAAGCCATAAATACTATAATAGTAGTAATCACAATCTATTCGACTGTGTTTATATATTCATTATATATTTAATCATCACTGTTATTTACAAAAATAAGTAACTTTAGAAAATACCGTTCTTAACTGAACGGTATTTTTTCTGAAACTAATAAAGAGAAAATACTGTTTGAGTACATCTCTTTTTTATGAAATTTCTTCCACAATTTAATATTATCATATTTTAATATATATATCAATACCTTCCTTTTAAAATCAACTTATAAAAAGTCGACACTTTTATTTAAACTTTCCATACCAATCTAATTGACGTCATTGACAAAAAATTTTAACCTGTTATACTAAAATTAGTATATATTGTTTAAATATTTTTACTACAGTATATACTGTAGTTATTGCTAAAGCAATAACTCAAAATTTCAAAAAAGAAAGGAGGGAAATGATGAAAAAGGTAATTATGTCTTTATTAGTTGGACTATTATGTGTACCAGCCATTGCTCATGCGGCTGACGATAAATTCGCAACTATTACTGACATCTCTAAAGGAGACTCAGTTACTTCTGGTACTGGAGGAAGTTTAGATGTTGTAATTACTGGAAAAGATACTAAAGATGTTTTAGTTGAATACGGTAAAAGTGAAACTATCAAACTAAAAAAATTAGATGATTCTGCACCAGATCGTCCAGATAATAAAGCTTGGTTAGGTATCCATCCAGATACTAGTTCTATCGGAGATATAGCTAAAGCTCAATATAAATTTAACAATGGTGAAGCTCAAGCAGTTGATCCAGATGATTTAGATTATTATTTACCAGTAACTGAAGATGCTATTAAAAAGGCTATCGATGATGGTAAAGAATATATTGAATATAAATTAGAATTTGACTGGGATGGTAATAAAACTTATGAACAAACAGTTACTATTCGAATTTATGTTCAAAAGCTAGAAGTTGCTCCAAAAGATGAAGATACAGATGCAGAAACTTGGACACCTGAAGATACTAAAGCATACCAAGAAAAAGTAGAGGCTGAAAGAAACAATCAAGAAATAAATCAAACTCCTGATAAACAAAAGCCAAATGCTGATGAAAATGCTTTAGATGACGTACCTAAAACTGGTGATACAACTAGCGTAGTAGTATTTATTGCTTTAGCACTTTCATTAGTTGGAGGACATAGCTTAAAATTAGCTTATTCTAAAAAATAATTTTTATAACTAAAAGAATAGAAAAACATCTATTCTTTTTTCATTGACAAAACTTTGGTAAATGCTATAATAAAAAAGAACTAAAGAATTTAGAGGTGAATGAATGAAAAAAAGAAAAAAAAGAAGAACCAGAATTAAAAAAAGTGCTATCATTGGAATTAGTTGTTTTTTACTGGCTTTTTTATTAGTAGGTGGTACTTTAAGCTATAAATATTTATTCAAACACCAACCCCAAATTAAAGATGATGAAAATACTCAAACAGTTGTCAAAGAAGTTGATGAAAAAGTTAAAGAAGTAAAAAAATTATATGAAGAAAATAATGATTTAGTTGGTTGGATAAAAATAGATGATACTAAAATAGATTATCCAGTTATGTATACCAAAGGAGAAGATTACTATCTATATAAAGACTTCTATAAAAAGAAAAGTTCAGCTGGCTCTTTATATATCGATAAATATAATACTGTTTCACCTAGAGATATCAACTTACTAATTCATGGTCATAGTATGAAAGATGGTTCCATGTTTAGAGCTTTAATAGATTATAAAAAAGAAAGTTTTTATAAAAAACACCCCACCTTTACTTTCTATACAACAGAAAAAAAAGAAGAATACGAAATCATAGCAGTTTTTGTTTCTCAAGTTTATAAAGTAAGTGATAATGTATTTAAATATTATAAATTTTATAACGCCAATAACGAAAAAGAATACAATGATTACATTACTAATATTAAAAAGCTATCCCTTTATGACATTGATAAAACTGCTAAATATCCTGATAAACTAATTACCTTATCAACTTGTGAATATTCTAGGGAAAATGGTCGAATGGTAGTAGTTGGTAGAAAAATAGAAGAATAAAAGTGTAAAAAAACACTTTTTTTAATTAAAAAATTTCTAATTTATTTAAAAATTAGAAACTAGATTATTTTTAAACTGGTTGATAAGCAATATTCATATCGACACAAGTACTTATTCCTGGTACATTACCATCCGATGCATATTGCCATATATAAGCAACCCCATCATAATTAGTAGTTGTGTTACTCTTATGAATGAAATTCGCTAACCAAAATTTATATCCATATAATTGTTCTGTTATAAAACTATTGTAGTAAGCATTTTTGGAAGTATAAAACATAGTTCTAAAACCAGAATGTTGTTCAATATATGACATATAAGTTAAAGCAATGTTAGTTCTTTGTTCATCGGTCAAACCTTTAGCCCGATGTTTATTTATTTCTTCATAATCTAAAGCAACTGGATAATCAAGTCCATATCCACTAGACTTAATAATATCAATCGTAAGTTGGGCTTCTAATGCCGCTTCTTCTTCAGTTATAGCCACCGAATAATAATAAGCACCAACCTTTAAACCAGCGGCTTTAGCCTTACTTATATTTGTTTCAAAATAAGCATCTTTTTTCATAGCACCAGTTCCCCAGCCCGTAAAACCAGCCCTAATTATAACAAAATCAACGCCACTTTTCTTTACCTTATTAAAATCAATATTTTTTTGATGGGCCGATACATCAATACCCAAAGAAATTTTAGAATTTTTTTCCTTATATTTTTTAATGGCTTCCTTAATAGTTATCCCATCATCCGGAGTTCCACAAACCTTGTAATTATCAACATCCTCTGGATCACTTACCTTAGCCTTTTTTACCGGTTTTGTAACTTTAACCTTTTTAACTTTTTTAACAATTTTTTTAGTTACTTTAGGATAAGTTTTCTTAACAACTTTTTTCTTTACTGTTCCTTTCACAATCCCATCTTCAATCTTTTTATCATCGACAACAGAATTACTACTACTATTTTGATAAACTATTCCTTGAATAAAATTGGTATTACTTTTTCCCCAAAAAATCCAATAAAATAATGAAGGAACAAAAATAAAAACAAAAATAAAGATTATTGATACTAAACAATATTTAAAATTCTTCATATTCACACTTCCTTTAATAGCATATCATATTTTTTAAAATATGTAACTAGAAAAATCAATATTTATTATCTTTCTTTTAAAATTTCGGTTAGTGATACTTTTACTAAACTCTTTTTAGCCAACCAAATAGAAATATTGTATATAAATAACAAAAATAATAAACCGATAAATATTTGAAAACTAGAAAAACTAACAACCAAATCCATTTTTAAATCATCAGCTAAAATAGACAAAATATACTTTAATAAAACCTCCATTACCTTAACTCCTAAAAAGTAAGATATAACTATAAAAGGAAAATAAACATTTAAAAATAAATAACTAATTTTTTTATCAGAATAACCCATTACTTTAAGTAAAGATATACTCACTTTATTTTCATCAACAATACTAAAAGATATTGTTAAAACTATAACCAAAGCAATAATTAAAGATAAAAAGGCCAAAAAATAAATAATACTTACATAACTTGCCATTTGCTTTTGTAAACCTTGTTTTAAATCATTTAAATTTAAAATAGTATTTATCTTAGTTACTTCTTCCCTACTTAAATTATTCATACTCTGATACTTTTTATCAATACTATATATTTCATTATATACTTTGTTTTTATAACCTAAAACTTTACTTAAAAAATATCTATCGACATAAACATAGTAATCATCACTTCCTTTAGTAAAACCTTTTACTTTAAAAGAATAAATTTTATTAGTTATAGATATATTTACTATATCCCCTATTTTTAAACCATATCTTTTTTTCAAATTATCATTTATGACAATATCATTTTCAGTAAGTTTTTCATCTGTTACTTTAAAATAATTTTGTTTTTCATCAATTCCTACTATATAAACCTTTTCCTTGACCTTTTTATTCCCTATTTTTTTAATACTTTCTTCTAAAGAAAGTAAATAATCCGTATTTTTATAAAAATCATTTTGTTCAACATTATAATTAAAAATAACTAAATATTTAAAAGTCATATCTTTATAAATACTATCAATTGTTTTTTTAAATAAACTAGAAATACCCATTCCAAAAATAATTAGTAAACTAGTTAGAAAAAATATCAAACTAACCATTATCAGTTTTATTACTGACCGAAAAGCTATAGATAATTTAAATCTACGATAAAAAGGTAACTTAGAAAATAACTTATTAGTAAATCTATTTAAAATATTTATTTTTAAATACCCCTTATCTTTAAGCAAAACAAGAGATTTTTTTCTTAACAATAAAAACAAAACTAAAAATGTAAAAACTAATATAAAAATTAAAAACATTACCCCTTTTTTAATTAAAGAAAAATGATAAAAATAATTAAAAGGAATATTAAAATTACTTTTATATAAGTTGATAATTAAAAACTGAAGCATATGACCGAAAATAAAACCTAAACTACCACCAAGTAATAGACAAATAAAAGGATAAAATAAATAAGATAAAATAATAGAAAATTTAGAAAAACCTAAAATTTTTAAAAGACCAATCGTTTGTTTTTCCTCATCTATTCTTTTTTTCAAAACAATTAAAATTATAAATATAGTAATACCTAATAACAGATAAGAAAAATATTTTTTTATTTGTTTATCTGTATCAATTTTATTTTTAAAGTTGACAATTCTTTCAAACCTAGCACTACTTTCATTAGATAATATAATATTTTTATCTTTTAAAAAACTAGCCATTAAATCATTACTATCGCTATTTAAAATATATTTTCGTTTATAATTTTTAAACTTGATTGCATAACCATTATTAGTAATACCATCTATTTTAAAAAATCCTTCATTAGTTAAATACACAACATTATTTTTAGCACTATCAAAAAAAGGATTAGTAAATGAAATCATCGGATATATATAAACGGGATTATAAGCATAACCAACCACTTTATACATTTTATCCCCTAACCGATACGAATCATTTATCTTTATTTTATTTTTTTTCGCAAATGATGAGGAAATTGTTATTTCATTACTACTTTTAGGTAGATGTCCTTTTAGTAAATACGGTTTATTTATACTTAAACTATCTTCATAGGAAAAACAAACTATATCTTTATCACTATTTTTTACTACCTTAGATGGTTGATATTCATAAATAAAATTATAAGTACTTGCCATATTTTTTAAAATCGTATTTTGTTTATTTTGAATAACTTTTATTTTATTTAAATAAATTTCTAATTCTTCCAATTCGTTATACGTTAAACTGTTTTTATTATTTAACCATCTTATTATTAAATCTTTACCGGCTGTATCAACTAAAGAAAAATCTATATCTTTAATCGATATTTGATTAGAATCAACCTTAACATCCACATATAAATCTTCCACATTTTGGTTTATTAAATAAGAATTATAGTTTTTTTCTAAACTGTTAAATGATAAAGTTAGGGCTACATAAACTAAACACGCTATAAAAATAATTACTATTAAGCCAATTGTTTGTAATATTTTTTTAAAAAAACTTCTTAAAGAATTTAATAACAAAATAAACATTTATGCCAATCTCCTATTTGGTTTAATCGGATATTTGATTTTTTCAATTTTACCATTTTTTAAATAAATAACTTGATTGGCTAAATAGGTGATACTTGGATTATGAGTAACCAAAATAATAGTGGTTTTATATTTATAATTGATTTTTTTTAGTAATGAAAGAACTACTTTACCATTTTTTTCATCTAAAGCCCCCGTTGGTTCATCACAAAATAACACTTGGGGATTTTTAATAATGGCCCTAGCAATTGCTACCCTTTGCATTTCCCCACCACTTAACTGATAAGGATATTTATTTTTTAAATTTTCTATTTTCAATAACTTAAAAACTTCTTTTTTAAAAATAGGCTGATTAGTAAGTTTTAAACTTAATTCGATATTTTCTTTAACATTTAAACAAGGTATTAGATGATAATTTTGAAAAATAAAACTTATATATCTTTTTCGGTACTTTCTTAATTTTTCATCATTATATTTAGATATCATTTTATTTTCAAACCATATTTCTCCTTTAGTTGGTTTATCAATACCTGAAAGTAAATTAAGTAAAGTACTTTTTCCACTACCACTAGGACCTAATATTACTACAAAATCCCCTTTTTTTATTTTTAAATTTATTCGATTAAGGGCTACAAATTTGGTATTTCCTTGGCCATATACTTTCGATACATTTTTCATTTTATATTGTTCCATAAACCCTCCTTTTTATAAAGTGTAATAAAAATACTATAATCGATACTTGCTTGTCAAATTAAAAAAAAGCAACAATTTTTCATTTTGTTACTTTAATTTTTATATTTATTTTTCCAATTTTTAAAATAGTTTATTTATTTTTTAAAATAGACTTAGTTGACTAGATTCTTCCATTCCATCTAAAATTCCCATAATTCGCATTTTTTCGATTAAAGTTGAAGATATTTTTCCTCTTTTTTGTAAATCTTCAATGCTTAAGAATGGCTTTTTCTCTCTTTCTTCAACTATTTTAAGAGCAACTGTTTCCCCTAACCCATCAATTGTTCTAAATGGGGGAATTAAAGTTTTATTATCCTCATCAATAACAAAATATTTGGCTTGACTACGATTTATATCAATATTTCCAAATTTAATTCCTCTAGCAGTTGCTTCTAAAGCCACCCACAAAGAATCATAAACAGCATTGTCCTTGTTGGTTGCTTG
This sequence comes from uncultured Bacilli bacterium, assembly GCA_947623815.1. Classification (GTDB taxonomy): domain Bacteria; phylum Bacillota_I; class Bacilli_A; order RF39; family UBA660; genus HGM10857. The sequence goes on from CANQHO010000009.1 coordinate 24,255, forward strand.
TTTACCTAAATCGACAATTTGCCGCATTCTATTTTTAATGACATCATAACCACCAATCATCGATTCTATATCAAAATCATCAGTTCTTACAGAAAAATAAGCATCGTAGTAATAAATTGGATGATGAACTTTAAACCAAGCAATTCTAAAGGCACTCATAACATAAGCCGCCGCATGGGCCTTCGGGAACATGTATTTGATTTTGAAACAAGAGGTAATATACCAATCAGGTATCCCGGCTTTTTTCATATCATCTTCAAAAGATTTCCAACCTTCTTTATCTTTATGTTGTTTTCCTTTACGAACAAATTCCATTGTTTTAAAGGCTTTTAATGGTTCCATTCCTTGATACATTAAATATACCATTATATCGTCCCGACAACCAATAACATCCGCAAATGTTACTATTTTCTTTTGGATTAACTCTTGAGCATTTCCTAACCAAACATCAGTACCATGGGATAAACCTGATATTTTAATCAATTCCGCAAAGGTTTTAGGCTTAGTATCTTCAAGCATTTGGATAACGAATTTAGTTCCAAATTCCGGTATTCCTAAAGTTCCGGTATTACACATGATTTGTTCACTAGTTACGCCTAATACTTCTGGCGAACAGAAGATTTTCATAGTTTCTTTTTCCCCCATTTCAATACCTAAAACATCAATACCAGATATATCTTGTAACATCCTAAGCATAGTTGGATCGTCATGTCCTAGAATGTCTAGTTTTAATAAATCGTCTTCTATTTTATGGTAATCAAAGTGGGTGGTTCGCCATAAACTGTTGGCATCTTCAGCTGGAAATTGATATGGTGTAAAATCATATATTTCTTTATAATCTGGCACGACGACAATTCCCCCCGGGTGTTGACCAGTCGTTCTTTTAACTCCGGTACAACCGATGGCTAAACGTTCTACTTCGGCATTACGAACTATTTTATGATTGTCTTCCATATATCCTTTGACATAACCATAGGCAGTTTTAGAAGCCACTGTACCAACAGTTCCCGCCCGATAAACATTATCGACTCCAAATAGTACTTTCGTATATTCATGGGCTTTCCATTGGTAATCACCAGAGAAATTTAAATCGATATCTGGTACTTTATCAGCATTGAAACCTAAAAAGGTCGCAAATGGCATATCTTGACCATCTTTAATCATATCGGTACCACATTTGGGACATTTTAAGTCTGGTAAGTCAAATCCACTAGAATATTTGGCTCCTAACGCTTCGCCATCTTGTTCAAAAATACTATGTTTACAGTTAGGACAACGATAGTGAGCAGGTAAAGGATTTACTTCAGTAATCCCCATCATAGTGGCTACAAAACTTGAACCAACAGATCCCCTACTTCCTACTAAGTATCCATCATCATTGGATTTTTTTACTAATTTTTGAGCAATTAAATAAATAACGTCATAACCACCCTTAATTATACCGGTCAATTCTGATTCAATTCGTTCTTTTATTAAATCCGGTAGTGGATCACCATACCATTCTTTGGCTTTACCATAAACCAGTTCATTTACTGTTTCTACTGAGTTTTCAATGCGGGGAGAAAATGGTACCCCACCAGTTTGAACTATAACGTCAAATATTTCCACCATATCCAAGATTTTATTAGGATTGGTAACAACTATTTCAAAGGCTAAATCTTCATCTAAAAAACTAAAACTTTCCAACATTTCTCTAGTTGTTCTAAAATGTTGACTAGGTATTTCTCGACCGTGGGCATTTCTAATTAAAGGATGTCTTCCGCGACCAGGAACGTTTTGGTGAATTATTATTTGTCTATAAATCTTATCTTCTTTTTTCAAATGATGAACATCACCAGTTGCCACAATAAATTTACCACTTTCTTTAGTAACTCTAATTATTTTTCTTATATTATTTATAAGTTCTTCTTCGTTAGCGAAATCCCCACCAACTAAATGGGAGTAGCAATCAACGGGTTGAACTTCAACATAGTCATAAAATTTAATAATGTTTGCTAATTCTTCATCACTTTTAGTTCTACTTTGGGTAAATACTTCACTTTGATAACAACCACTACCGATTAACAAACCTTCACGATACTTTTCAATAACACTCCGAAGTATTCTAGGCGTTTTATATAAATAGGTAGTATTAGCCATCGATATTATTTTAAACAAATTTTTTAAACCAGTTTTATTCAAACATAAAATATTTATATCGTGGGCTTTACCATATTTATGAATTTCGTCTTTAGGTACTAAACTGTTAAGTTCATCGATTCTTTCCATATTACGATTATCTAATTTTTTTAGCATTTTGTGTAATACTAAAGCGGTTCCTTCCGCATCGTAATCGGCCCGGTGATGAGCATCTTCTTCAAATATAACTCCATATCTTTTAGTAATGGCACTCAAACTATGTCTAGTTTCCCCATTATCTAAGGTTCTAGAAAGTTCTAATGTATCGATAACAGGGTTTTCAAATTTACCCAAATTGTATTTTTGATAAGCCATTTCCAAAAATGAAACGTCAAATTTAGCATTATGGGCAACCATTGGTAAATCGCCAAACCATTCAATAAATTGTTTAACGGCATTTTCTTCATCAATTTGCCCTTGTAACATTTCATCAGTTATGTTGGTAAGTTCGGTAATTTTTTTTGGTAATGGTCTTTTCGGATCAATTAGTAAATCAAACCGGTCAAGTATTTCACCATTACATATTTTAACGGCACCAATTTCGATGATACTATCGGCACCCCCGGCATTAAATCCGGTTGTTTCAAGGTCAAATACAACGTAAGTTGTAGTTAACAATGGATCTTTAGTTGGTCTTATTACAACATCGACATTGTCATCAATCATTACTAATTCAGTACCATAAATTACTTTAAACGGTTCTTCACCTTCTTTTAAGTTTTTATTTAATCCACTTACGTAGTTAAAGGCATTAGGAAATGATTGGGCACCATCATGGTCGGTTAAGGCAATTCCACGATGACCCCAACGTCTTGCTTGGTCAATTAAACTTTCAATTGTTACTACCCCATCCATTTGACTCATAATTGTATGGGTATGAAGTTCCACTCTTTTTTCTAAAGCATCATCTATTATATCTTCTTCTTTTTTATCTATTTTATTAACGTCTACTATTTGAAAGGTCAGTTCTCTCGCATATTCATCATTTTTAACTTTACCACGCATTAAAAACCAACTTTTCTTTTTAATTCCACTATTAAATTCAGGAATTATTTTATCGAAATCACTTTGTTCTCTTATAAATATTTTTCCGTATATACTATCTGTTTTATCAGTTAATTTTAAGGTAACAATTTTTAATCCAGTTTTAGTTTCTAAAATATCTAAATCGGTATATATTTGACATTCGATAGTAACATTGTTGCTTTCACTAATAACGGTATCAAGGCGAACTGGTTTATCTTCTATAATTCTTCCCATGACAACGTTTTCATTTTCATCTACTATCAAAGGTTGTCTTTTAAAATTACTTTTATAAAATTTATTTTTAGGTTCTTCTTTTTTAACTTCTTTTTCTTCTTGTTTTTTTAAAAATTCTTCGGGTATTTTTACTTCTAAATCAGCCTTTATTTCTTCTTCTATTTTTTGATTTTGTTTTTTATCTATTTCAATTTTTATATCTAAATCATAACCTACTTTTTTCAAATCTTGTTTTAAGTTTTCTATAATAGTTTCTAATTTCATTTCTTCGGCTTTGTTGCTGACTTTAATAGTTAACACTTTTTCTTGAATAAAAAATTCATTATCTAGATACATTTTTAAAATAGAACTTTCCTTACTATATTGTTCAATAAAATACCGATAGTAATAAGGAAATAATTCTTTGTCTATATCTTCTACTTCTAATATTAAATCTACATCATAGCCATTAAAAGTTTCTTTTAATTTGGTATAAAATTCTTGATAAATATTTAGTGGCCAATTTGTTTTTAGGTTAATATAAAATTTTACTTGATTTTCTTTTCTTTGGATTTTATATAGTTTACTACCCTCACTATATTTTTTTATTTCATCATTTAAACCCATTTTAGAAATTAAAATAGTCATTTTATCATTCATGTTGTTACCTCCTGTTTAATTTATTGTATCAAATTTTTTTTGTTTAGTGTTAAAAACATGTAAATAATAATGAAAAAAAGTACAAGTTATGTCAATTTACATTTTTTATTTTAATTGTTATGAAAAAGCAAATCAAAAATATGATTTGCTTACAAAAGTATTTTCTTAAAATATTTATTAAATAAATTTTCTAATTCTACTTTCAATTCTATCTTTTTTAAGTATTTTTAATATTTCATATAAATCGGGTGTTTGACTTTTACTAGTAACAGCAACCCTAATAACTGTTGTTATATCCGTTACATTACCTTTATACTTATCGGGATTTTGTTTATATTCTTTCATATTAGAACAATATCCCAATTTATCAGTTAATTCCTTGATTTTATCAAACCAAGTATCTTTATCATCAGTATCACAATAGTATTCATTAAAATAAGTTGTTAAAATATTTTTAATTTCTTCCTTATCTTGAACATTTTGAAATTCATAATTTTTATCATATTTATCCCATAACTCATCAAACATATACCAAGTTTGACTTTTTACTTCACTAAAACAAGCAAAATCTTTTCTTGGCTTTTTCTGTTCTCTTTCAATATTGAAAATTGCTAAACTATCATCTTGGTTTTTTTCTAAAATATTAAAAAACTCTATATCGTACTTTTTACTCCAATTTAATACTTCCTTATAAACTTCTTCTTTAGTTAAATGACTGATGTAATTTTTAGATATATTATCAAGTTTATCTAAATCAAATAAGGCACCACTACTACTCATTTTTTTTGGAGAAAATTCAAATTCTGTAAAAGAACTATTTGGATGCCCTTCCCGCCATGCTTCATAATTTGAATTGATAATAGTCATTACGGCTTCTATTACGGCATACGTAGGATAGCCTTTTTCTTCATAATAACTCATTTTGGCTTCAGGATCATATCTTTTAGATATTTTTCTAACTTTTTCCCCATCTTTTTTCAAAATTAACGGAATATGAATATATTTAGGCATTTTAAAACCAAATGTTTTAAATAATTCATAATGAATAGGTATCGATGATACCCATTCTTGACCTCTAACGACATGGGTAGTATGCATTAAATAATCATCAACTAAATGGGCAAAATGATAGGTTGGTAATCCATTTGACGATTTCATTATCGGGATATCTATATCATTTTCGGGAAATTCCATTTCACCATTGACTAAATCGTTAAATTTAAATTTATGATTAAAATTTCCACTACTTTTTAAACGAATAGTATATTTTTCATTGTTTTTAATTTTTTCAATGGCTTCTTCAACTTTTAAATTTCTATATTTAGCGTATCTTCCATAAATACCAATTCTTCTTTTATCTCTGGCTTGTGATTCTCTTATTGAATCCATTTCTTCTTGGGTTAAAAAACATGGATAAGCCTTTCCTTCCATTATTAAATGTTTAATAAATGTTTGATATATTTCTTTTCTTTCACTTTGAATGTAAGGTCCATATTCTCCTTTGGATTCATTTATATCCCGATATTCATATTCATCAGGATTTAAATGGTAATGAGAAAGAACGTTTCTAATATATTCAACGGCCCCTTCTACTTCTCTAGATTTATCAGTATCTTCATTACGCAAATAAAAAACACCTTTACTTTGTTTGGCTAATACATAATCAATTAACGCTGGCATAAAATGACCTATATGCATAAATCCAGTTGGACTAGGAGCAAATCTTGTTACTTTAGCATTTTCTGGTAAATTCCTTTGAGGATATTCTCTTTCATAATCTTCAATAGTTTTAGTTATATTAGGAAATATTAAATCCGCTAAGTCTTTATTTGTCATAATAACCTTCTTTCTAGTGCTTTAATTTTAACAAATTTTTTATAAGATTGCAAACGAAAAAACAAAGTGGATAAAATATTAAAATTATTTTAATATCATAACCACTTTATCCTAACTTTTTACTTTTACTTTAGGTTTATTTAAAACTTCTTCATCTAAGGAAAAATCATGATATATTTTTTCTTTATTATCACTTTCTAAAACTTTTTTGGAAATGTTTTCTGTTGTATAATTTACTTTTTCTTCCATTTCTTTTAATTTTTTTTCGATTAAAGGTATTTCACTTTCTAATTCATTTAAAGCCTGTAATAATTCTTGTTGTTCTTTTTTTCTACTTTTTCTAGTACTGGCTAACATACAACAAGTTAATCCCTCTAAAGATAAATATGAAAGTATCATTGTAATTACTATTCTTAAAGGACTAGCATACCCAATAGAAATTAACAAAATTAAAACTTCCATTACAACTTCCAATATCGAAATCATTTTAGACATACTACATTTTAATTTATTTTCGGATAATTTATAATTTACATCACTTAAATATCTTTGTTTTTTTTCTAATTCAGTTTCCAAATTTAAAATATCATCAAAACTGTATTCATCACTTTCTTTTCTAACTAAACTAATATTACCATTTTCATTAGAAACTAAACCTTCTTTATCATTTAATTCCACTAATTCCTTATACATAAACTCTCCTACTATAAAACTTAAATCATATCTCACCAATTAAGTCAATTCTATCATTATCAATAATTCATGTCAACTTGTTAAAACTTATTTTTAGGAATATAAATTTATATTTTGTTTTACCTTTTTTTGTAAAACACTGTCCTAAGACAAAAATTAGACCTACCATAAAGGTAGGTCATAAGCAATTTGGTTGGGCATCACTTCCAACATCCCATCAAGCAAAGTTATCTCTGCTCTACACTTTAGATTATATTATAATCCGGCGATAGCCGATGTCTTTCTATCGCTCAAATTGCTTATAAAAGTAACGCAACCAAGCAAAAATAATTTGGTGTATTTGGTATGTTACATTTCAAATTTATCATAACATAATTTTGAAATCAATTAAAATGATAAACTAATTTATTATTATACACCAATTTTACATTATGTCCACCGTTTTAATAAATAAAATAAAAGCCCTTATATTGTAAGGACTAATTAACATATGGCTACCCCAGTTGGATTCGAACCAACGAAATGACGGAGTCAGAGTCCGTTGCCTTACCGCTTGGCTATGGGGCAATTTCATTATTATTATATCACTTTATTTTCAAGAAAAAAAGACTAAACAAAGTTGTTAATTTAAATATGAAGTGCAACACTTCACTATTGAAAAAGACATATGAATAATCTATAATATCTTTTCGCTGA
>CANQHO010000010.1 GCA_947623815.1 uncultured Bacilli bacterium
CCTCGTAGCCAAGCGGTAAGGCACCACACTTTGACTGTGGCATTTCGCTAGTTCGAATCTAGCCGAGGCAGCCATTTTTATGACTCGCTAGCTCAGTAGGTAGAGCATTTGACTTTTAATCAAAGGGTCACGCGTTCGAATCGCGTGCGAGTCACCATTTAGAATTGTAAGAAACTCTTAAATTAAGAGTTTCTTTTTTGGCTTAAATTAAAAAATAAAAAAATTTTTAAATTTATGTAAAATTTAATTTTTGAACATCAAAATTTATTTTTGACTTTTCAATTGTAGAATTGAACTTTCCTTTTTTAATTTTGAACAAGAAAAATTAAAATTTACTTATTTGCATTGTCCTTTTTTTTAGTATATATTATTCAACCAGAAAGAAGGAGATTTATGAAAAAAATTTTATTTTTTATTTTATGTTTTAGTATTACACTAACCGTTAAGGCTTTGGAAAAGGAGCCGATACCCAATGTTTTTTACAAAGTTTCAGGAAGTTCAGAAAAGAAACAGATGTATTATCTACATGATGGCGATAATCCTTTATATTTCTATGATGCTGATATAGAAATTACTACGGATACTGAAGAAGTATCGGAAATGCCCAATTTTGATGAAAATAAATTACAATATATTAAATTAGCCAATAAAGTTTATAGGGACAACAAAAGCAATATCAATTATTACTTATCTATTCAAAAATTACTTTTAACCAAACTGTCTAAAAAAGATATCGATTATTATGATGAAAATGATGATAGTATCGATGTATATACTGAATATCGTGATATGGTAAAAAAAGTCGAAGATAATTTAATAGTACCATCATTTAATGGTCAAACAATAATGGGTGGATATAAATCGCACTTTGAATTTACTGATGCAAATAATGTATTATCCAATTTTACAATGCTTCCCAATAAAAATGAAGTAAATATTGATAAAAATAAATTAGATGTAGTGTTAAAAGAAGCTGGTAATAGTCAGATCGTTTTTAGGAAAACTATTCAAAATGGAAGCAAAGAAAAAATTTTAAAATCAGCAAATGGACAGTACTATTTAGAGCCGGGAAATGATGTTTACGTTGATTGTATACTTAAAACATCTAATACGAGTAATATGAATCCTGATTTATTATTGCAAGTAAGTAGTAATAATAAACCGCTTATGAAATCTTTAACTTTAGAATTAAAGAATGAATATTCTGAAATAATAAAAATTGAAACAGATAGTAATGGAATTTATAAAGGTACTATTCCAGTTGGTGAATATGAAGTAACAATTTTAAATATGCCAGATAATTTTGAAAAACAAAAATATAATTTAACTGTTGAACCAGAAAATAACCAAGTTTTCACTTTAGACTGTTTAGAAAAACGCGGTACTGTTCATTTAAAAAGACAGGGGACATATTTATCCGATAAAGGAAAGATTACTGTAAATTTACTCCAAGTAGTATATGAGATATATGCTGGAGAGGATATTGATAATTATTTAGGTGAAACTTATAAAAAAGGAGATTTAATTACTAGTTTGTATTTAAATGAATTAGGGGAAGTAAGTTATACTTTACCTTATGGCAGTTATTATTTAGTTGAAAAAAATAACTATCCATATTTGGAAAATGAAGAAGATATTATGTTTAACTTTGATAGTACTAATAATTCTTTCGATAAAACAATTACGACTGAACATATTGGCTTAGATGTAGATATATTAAATCAAGAGAAAAATGATTTATGGAATTTATGTTATAAAGTTGATGGAAAGTTATTATGTTTAAAAAGTAGTAATTATTATTCAATACCTTTTGGAGAATACTATTTCATGTTAGAGAGAAATGGAAAAACTGTCGAATATAAATACGATTTTAATAAGGAAGGATATGTTAAGTTAGATTTTAATGATTTTTTTAAAAAAGATGTAATTGAAAAAGAGAATAATTTAGACGAGTTAATTGAAAAAAAAGAAGATCCTATAGATTGGTCAACTAAAGAAAAACAGAATAATGATAATGTTTCTAATTTAAAATATCAGTTTGTTAAAACCTTACCTAAAACTTCAAATTTAAATAGTGATTTAAAATTTTGTATGATAGGTTTTGGACTGTTATCAAGTTTATGTTATTACTTTTCTAAAAAAGATAAACAATAGATAATTTATCTTTTTTTTCATATACTTTATTATGGAAACAATTATATATATATTAAAGGGTGTTTTAATTGGCATTGGAAAGGTTATACCGGGAGTAAGTGGCAGTTTAATAGCCTATAGTTTGGGTTTATATGAACCTTGTATAGAAGCAATCAGTAATTTTTTTAAAAACCTTAAACATAATATTTATTTTTTAGGTAGAATAGCTGTTGGTATTTTGATAGCTATTATCTTTGGAAGTAAAATAATTGCTTATTGTTTAACTAATCATTATATGGTGACAATGTTTACTTTTATTGGCCTTATATTAGGATCATTTAGATATAATTCCATTAAATTCTCTAAAAAGGATTGTTTCTTATTTGTCGGTACAATAGTTATTTGTATGTTTATATTACTACAAACAAGTAACTTTACGTATACTTTTCAAAATAGATTTATAGACTATATTTACATATTTTTTATGGGTTTTTTAGATGCTTTAACAATGATTATACCAGGTATTAGTGGAACAGCGTTGTTTATGATATTAGGGTGTTATCCTTTTTTACTTTTAGTTTTTCAAAACATCCCGATTTATTTAGTAAAAAATCCTTTACTTATTCTATCACTATCAAGCGGATTGGTAGTAGGAATATTTATTACTTCTAAACTGGTTAACTATATGTTTAAAAAAAATAAACATATTGCAGAAGTTTTAATATTGTCGTTTACAATATCATCTATATTTTACTTATTTATAAAAACTTTTTATACTAAATTTTTCCTATTAGAGTTTTTGGTAGGTCTTATTTTTTTAGGATTAGGTTATATCATATCTTATCTTTTTAGTTCATAAAATAAAATAGAGGTGATGGGATGAAAGACTTGCCAAAAGTTTTTGCGAATGAAGTTAAAGAAGGTAGTGGAAACAATTTAGAGTATTCCTATGAAAGACATGAGGAAAGTAGTCACCGATTAAATGAAGATAATCGTACTATCGAACAAAAATTACATTCTATTTTTTCTAATGAACATTACATATATAAAATTAAAGTGGCAATTATAAGAAATGGCAGACAAGAAAATAAAACTTTAATCGGATATAATAAAAATGCAATTATAACTTATGAAAATGAACAAATACCTATTTCTGAAATCCAAGATATATATTTATTGCAATAAAAAACAACTTCGTTTGAAGCTGTTTTTTTACATACATTCAATACAAATATCGTTTAAACAACGAATAGCACATACACAGTTTAAATTCATTGTGAAAAATGAATTAGTTGCCATGTAAGGATTAGTTGCACTAGTCGTAGGATCTGTATTTTCCGCTAAAACTCGGAAAGTAGCACAATTTCCTTCTACTTTTTCTACCCGGAAAACTGGTGAGCAAGTAGTACTAGTCGTACCAGCTTCACAAGTTATATTTTCTTTAGTAGTTGGCATTGACCATGGATTACCATTGGCACAACATGTATATAACATAACTGGTCTAGTATTGGCTCCTACTGTCGTAGCTGGTGTACCTAAGAATCCTCTATCACATGAGTCTAAGCAACTATCTCCACAACAACAAGCATTTTTTTGTAAAACGTAGATGGTTGTTAGTATTTCCGCAATACAGTTGTTTTCATTGTTTTCACAGTTCATATCATCCACCCCTTTTTTTCTTTTCATTATAGCATATTCATCCTACGTAAAAAGGTGTGAATAAAAAACCTATTTATGTTTTACTTTTTCTTCTTTTTTTTCAGTTTTTTAGTTTGTTTTTTTATTTTTTGGGGAATTAGTTTATAGTTGGGAAAAGCAAAGTTGATGCGGCTAAACCAAACAGATTTCTGATTTAATATTTCCCTTACTTTGGTACTGACTTCCAATGTCCGATCTTTTTTTAAAGATACAACGGATTTTTGTAGTTTAAAAATAATATTGAAAGAAATAATAAAATCGATAATAAAAGCAATTAACAAGGTAATTGAAATACCATTTAAAATGTTGGTTGGAATACCAAGTAACCATGTTTTAACAAACGGATTAACCATTTTTAATAGTATTAAACCTAGTACCCCAAAAAGTAGGGAATTGAGTAGACAAATTCGCCCATTCACATTAAAAGGATCGTCTGAATAATCCCACCATCTAGTATGAAATATTTTTTCCATTATATAACTAGTTATATATTCGACAACAGAAGCAATCAGTACGGCCATGACAAATAGGACTAACCAGTCATTTTGCCATCGTACTAAAGCCATAATCATGAAAATGGCGCAAACTCCATAAATTGGACAATAAGGTCCAAGTAAAAAACCCCGATCTACTAATTTATGATAATAGAAGCGACAAAAAAGGCATTCAATTATCCATCCGGCTACCGAATATATTATAAATAATAAAAACATATATAAAAAATCATTCATTTTACCACCTAATTCTTTTTTAATTTTATCATATATCTAAAAAAAATAATACATAATTATAATTTTATTGTATAATGAAAGTGGAGTGGTAGTATGCAGATAAAAAAATTATGGCGAATATTTATAAGTTTACTAATCTTTTATTTAGGACTAGAATTTGTTATAAATAAAATATGTGCCGGCCATCATTTAGTTTATAATGTGAAGGATGGTAAACAAAAAATTGTCATAGAAGAAACTTATAAAAAAATTAACCACAATCGTTATGACTTTGTTTTTACTGTAAATAAAGTAAAATTTTATCAGTCATTTTTTAAAAATTTAAACAATCGAAATTATATGGTTAACCAAGTAGAATATATATCTGATGACAATTATCAGTGTATTTATCCAATATATAAAGATAAAAAAATAAAATCCAATTTAATTTGTTATGACGGTAAATATTATTATCCATATAGTTCGATAGTTGGTAAAAGTGATGTCATTGATAAATTTATGGATAAATATCAAGTCGAACCATCAGAAAATAAAACTCAAGGGATAACTGTTTATTATAATAATTTAATTCCTAAACATAAACTGTTTTTGGAAAATTATAAAGGAATATATACTATAAACGATGATGGACAAGTAAGTAATACTACGTTATTTACTAAAGATGTTTATACTAAAAATATTAGTGGTTTTACAGATGACTATTACTTTGTTGCCAATTATGAAAATGAATACGCAACTAATCAATTGATTTATCTATCTTTAAACAATATGAAACAAAAAATATTGAAAAAGAAAGAAGCAATTTCTTTTGATAGTTTTGTCGAAGGGGTTATTGATAATGAAATATATTTATTGGATAAAAGTAATAAACAACAATATAAAATTAACTTAAGTAGTGAAAAGATTGAACTTATTGGTGATGAAAATAAAAAATTGTCTATTTATATAAATGGTAAATGGCAAAAACAAAATTATTATTTAGTAGAACAAGATAGTCACTATTTTTCACCTTATGAAGTAACCAATACCATAGATGGTATTGAGTATGAAAAAGTTGACCACATAAAAAATAGAAAATACGATTTTTACTATATGTATAAGAAAGATAAAAATGGTTATCATATGTTTCGAAAAGATAAATCCAATAACCAAATAACCTCCCTTTTTGATGTTGATAATATAAATCAAATTTATTATCAAGATAATGGTTTTTATTTTAAACATAACGATACTATTTATTACTATGATGATATGGTAGGTTTAAATAAAATTATTACCTATTCAGAATTAAAATATAATAAATCCCTATTATTTTATGTTACATTTTAGCACATAAACTCCTTTTTTTCATATACTAAAACGAAAGGAGTTAAAAAGATGTATCAAATTTATCAAGTAATGCCGGGAGAAACTTTATTTGATATAGCTAGAAAAACAAACTCAACAGTAGAAGAACTAGAGAAGTTAAATGGTCTTAAAAATGGTACTAATATTGATGGTAGTTATGTGATAATACCTAATCAAGACCAAGTATTTTATGAAACTTATAAAGTAAAAAAAGGCGACAGCATTTATTCAATTGCTAAAAAATATGGTGTGGATTATAATACTTTGCTTAGTTTAAATGGTTTAAATCCTAATCAATATATTTATCCGGATCAAGAAATTGTAATACCACAAGGTTCAATGAAAGTATATGTTACTAAAGAAGGAGATACTATTGAATCAGTAAGTAGTTCATTAAATAAACCGATTCCTAGTATAATGGATAGTAATGAAAAAATAGAATTGGCCCCCGATCAAATTATTAAATATTAAAAGGTGGGAACTTCTAAAACGAGGTAACTCACTTTTTTATTGGTAAAAAACTTTTTTTTTCGTTTAATTTAGGTTATAATGGAATAGGAGTTGATAAAATGAGAAAAATAAAATACATAGCGTTAATCTGTTTTATAGGAATAGCGTTTATAATAACCGGATGTGGGGATAAAACAATGCATACAATCGATTATGAAACTTTAGCTAATAAGTTTAAAAATAAAGAAACTTTTGTTTTATATTTAGGTTCAAGTCAATGCAGTCATTGTATGGAATTTAAACCTACATTGGAAAAAGTTATCGCGGATCAAAAATTAGATGTATATTATATTGATTTAGCTAAAGTAAGTGAAAATCAATATCGGGAAATAGGGGTGAAAACTGGTTTAGAAGGAACACCGACTATCGTCTATGTAGAAAAAGGTAATGTCGATAAAATAGACTTGAAAAAAAGAATCGTTGGAACTAAAAGTGAAGAAGATACAATTGATTACTTTAAAGAAATAGGAGTTATTTAAGACAATAAAACGAAAAATACAACTAAAAAATAATTGGAAAGTTGGGATAAAATGGATGAAAAAATGATTTTTTCAAATTTCAGTGTAATTGAAACTTATGGTGAAGAAATAACTAAAAAAGAATATATAACTAATCCTGCCATCGCCAGAGAAAGTGAAATTGGTAAGTTGATAATGGTTTTATTAACACCAGAAAAATCAGCATTATTAGTTGGTAAAGCGGGTATTGGTAAAACTGCGATAGTTGAGGGATTAGCGTATTTAATTCAAAGAAATTTAGTTCCGGATGTTTTGAAAGGTTATCGGATAATTAAAATGAGTACAGTTTCTTTACTTGGGAAAATAAATTTAAACGGTAAAGAAGAACTAATTATATCTTTATTAGTTAAGGAATTAAAAGAATGTGAAAAAACCATTATTTTTATCGATGAGGTTCATACTTTGATGGGCGCTAAAGATGCTGGTCCAATGGATTTGGCTAATATTTTAAAACCGGCTTTAGATCGAGGAGATATCAAAGCCATAGGGGCGACTACTACTCAAGAGTATGATACTTATATAATTCGTGATAGAGCATTTTTAAGACGGTTTGAAAGAATTGATGTTTTAGAACCAGATGAAAAAACGACAGTTGAAATTTTAATCGGTTCTTTAAAAAAGATTGAAAAACAAACTGGAGCCCATTTTAAATATAATGACTATGTCACTAAACTATTGATTGAAAGAATTGTCAGGGCAACTTCAGAATTTAAAAGAGTATATGGTTTAGCGGCTCAATATCCCGATGTGGCTTTTTCTGTGTTGCAAGGTGCTTTTTCTCAAGCCTTATTCAATAATAGAACAGAAGTAAATATTGAAGATGTGTATGAAGCAATAAAAAATAGTAAAAGAATATATCCGGATAGTATTGTAAAGGAACTTACAGCCTTTAGAGAAGATTTTAAAGAATTTTGCCAATCAGAAGGTATTACTTTAAAACCATTTACAGTTGATGATATCAAAGGAGAACAAGAGTTTTATTAAAATATAAAACTTTTTTGTTTTGACTAATGTTTAAAGTTTCTATAATCAGATTTTTGTCATAAAAAGTCGACATGTTATTGTTGTAATTGGAATATAAATATGTTAGAATTAAATTAGAATGGTGGTGTTAAAATGAGAAAAATACCAACAAAGAATTATATTATTTTTGGGTTGCTAGTGATTGTTACACTAACCATCGTTTTTAGTATTAGAAAAACTTATTTAGATAAAATTGATTATGAAAATAGTACTAATGAAACTTTAAATATCTTATCTTCAGTTAATGAAGATGAGTTATCAACTTATTTGGTTGAAAATAGGGAAATAGTTTTATATATGTCACCAAGTGGGGATAGTACTATTCAAGAGTTTGAAAATGAATTTAGAAATTATATTTTAGATAATCAATTAAGTCAAGATATTATTTATTTAAATACTAGAAATATTTCTAAATCATTTATTAAAAATTTTAAGAAAAATTATTTTTCAGATAGTTTAAAATCATCGGATATAGAAGTTGTAGAACAACCAAATTTATATTTAATAGACAATGGTAAAGTAGTTTCTGTTTTGTATGCGAAAGAAAGTAAAATAAATATGACAGATGTAAAAAAATTTTTAGAAACACAAGAGGTATAAAATGATCAATGTAGTTTTGTATGAACCAGAAATACCAGGAAATACAGGTAATATAATGCGTACTTGTGCAGGAACTAATGTAAAACTTCATTTAATAGAACCACTTGGTTTTAAACTTGATGAGGCTTCTATAAAAAGAAGTGGAGTTAATTATATATCAGAATGTGATTATCAGGTTTATAAAAATTGGGATGATTTTAAAAAACAAAATAAAGGGACATTTTATTATTTGACTCGTTATGGTCATAAGCCTCATACTTCTTTTGATTATAGTGATGAAAAAGAAGACATATATTTTGTTTTTGGAAAAGAGAGTACAGGTATACCTAAAGAAATTTTAAAAAAAGATTTGGACCATTGTATGCGGATGCCAATGAATGGAAAAATAAGGGCTTTGAATTTGTCTAATACAGTGGCTATTATGGTGTATGAAGCATTAAGACAAAGAAATTATAATGGTCTTTACTTAGAAGAAACTTTTAAAGATAAAGATTATTTAGAAAAATAATTAAATCTTGATATGTATATTAAAATGTGATAATATTAAATTGTGAAGGAAACTTCATAAAAAAAGAGATATACTCAGACAGTATTTTCTCTTTATGTTTTGTTTTAAGAAAAAATACCGTTCAGTTAAGAACGGTATTTTCTAAGGCTATTTATTTTTGTAAATAACAGTGATGATTAAATATATAATGAACATATAAACTTTAGTCGAATAGATTGTGATTATTATTATTATTATAGTATTTATGGCTTATAAAGTTTATTTTCATAAGCATCATCCTTTCTATTTAAATTAAAATAGAAAGAGAAAATACAGTCCCCCCTGAATAGAGTAAACCTCAATACGGTATTATAAAATTATAGACAGTCAAAAATATGTCGAAAAATTGGTAAAAAAATAAACAATTAGTAAATTGCTAAATGTTTATTTCTTTTTTACTTTATAAATATTTTTTTCTATTTTTTTATTAAAGTCAGCAATTAACTGAGTATACATTTCCATAATTGTTTTAAGAGGAAATTTAAAGGCTTCAATATATCCAGTTAAATAAGATTTCATAAACTCGCCCTGTAAATTTTCTGAATAATGATTTACTTGCATATCTCTAGCTAAAACTTGAAAATTTTTATGTAAAGGCATACCATCATCAATTACTTTTTGGATAGTATCGATATCCATATTTTTAACAATTGCTTTATAATCATTAACTACTTGTTTACGATAGTTTTTGATTATATCAGTTTTTTCTTTTTCTTGGTTGTAATGTTTTACAATATCTTCGTAACTTTTTGATAAACTAATTTCATCGATTACACAAGCTTCATCAAATCTAGCATCCAATATTCCTAACATCGGAGCGAATACACGATAAACATTTATTAACTCACCACATTCTAAATAACTATTATTTAAACATAAAGATAATAAACTAAGATTTTCTATTAACAAAAAATAAATTTTGTTAATAGAATTTTCATCTACATTGTTAATTTTTAAAGTTTCTATCATACCTACACCTCAATATTTTTATTATACACCAAATAAAACGATTTACAATAATAATACAAGTTTTTGAGGAATATTATTGCGAATTTATTTAAATCATGATATGATAATGAAAGAATAGGAGGGTAATATGATAGCTCTAGAGGATTTTGTTTTGGAAAATACAGTGTGGATAGTTACGATTGCTATAGTATTTGCTTTAGCCTTAATTGGGTATATAGCTGATAGCAATGGTTTTTTAGATAAAAATAAACAACCCAAGAAAAAAAATAAAAAGAAAAATAAGAACAAGAAGGAACAACCAGTTGATGAACTAGATCAAATGCCAGAAGAACCAGAAATGGTTGAGCCAGTTTTTCCAGTAGAAAATATAGAAGAAAATGAAACAGAACCGACAAATACTATAGAACCTGAAAAAGTGGAAGAAGATAACGAATCCTTATCTTATAATGAATTATCTGAACCTAGTTCAGAAGATAATATATCTTTAGAAGAAAATAATGAAGTGGATACTAATGATGATGTTAAAGATATGGATTTAATAGATAAAGAAGTAGAAATTAAACCATTTGATGATGAACTTGGAGTAGAAAATACGGTTCCGCTTATTGATGAAATTAAAGAAGAAGAAACTGACGAAGATAAAGTTGAACCATTAGAAGAACAAAATGAACCAGTTTTAGAAAATGGTGAAGATGCTTTAAATAATCAAACTAGTGAAGATAGTTCTATAGAAGAAAATCCTATTGAAGAAAATTTAGATAATCAAAAAGAAGATCAAGATTCTTTAGAAGAAACGGATATAGAAAAAATGAATCTTCCAGTTGAAGAAGAAAATTCTAATCAAGAAGAGGAAGTTCCAGAAGAACAGCCAAAAGAAGAACCAGCCTTTGATGAAGATGAAATCTTATTAGATGATAAAACAAGACCACTTAATATTGAAAAGGATTTTGAAAAACTACTTGAAGAAGATGATGAAGTGCCAGACAATGATGTAGTTGAAAAAATAGACGAAGATTTGTGGAAATTTTAAAAAAAGAATTTATTTCTTTTTTTTTAAAATTGTTGACGAACGTTTGTTTATATGATATGATGAAGAAGGACTAAAGGAGGTTAATATGGAATACGTAATATTAGTAATTTTAGTAATTATTTTAATAGGAATTGTCATACTATTATTGAAGGGTAAAAATGAAACTGATACAATTAGTAAAATAAGCAATTTAGAGACAAATGTAGTTCGAGAATTAGGGGATTTTAAAAATTCTTTAACCAAAGAATATGGAGAATTTAAAAATACCCTTACTAGAGAATTAAATGAAGATTTTGTCAATTTAAATGAAAGAATAGAACATAGACTTAATCAAATAAATAATAAAGTAAATGAACGATTAGATCAAAACTTTGAAAAAACAAATAAAACTTTTACCAATGTATTAGAAAGACTATCTAAAATAGATGAAGCCCAAAAGAAAATAGACAATTTATCAACGGATATAGTTTCACTACAAAGTATTTTGACTGATAAAAAAACAAGGGGTACGTTTGGCGAAATTAACTTAAAACACATAATGAGTAATATATTTGGGGAAAACCAAAATCTTTATCAAATGCAATACACTTTACCAAATGGAACAACTGCTGACTGTGTTTTATTTGGACCAGAAAATTTAGGAATGATTGCTATTGACTCTAAATTTCCTTTGGAAAACTATCAAATTATGGTAGATAGAAACCAAAGTAAAATAACTAGAGATCAAGCCGAAAAAAGATTTATTACCGATATGAAAAAACATATAGATGCTATTTCAAGTAAATATATTATTCCTAATGTTACCGCTAAACAAGCAATTTTATTTTTACCAGCAGAGGCCATATTTGCCGAAGTAGTTGCTTACCATAATAACATTTTAGATTATGCGTATGAAAAAAAAGTAATGTTAACTAGCCCTACTACTTTAATTAGTACTTTAACAACCCTTCAACTAATGATAAAAGATTTAGAAAGAAACAAATATGCTAGTGTTATCCAACATGAACTATCTTTATTAAGCGTTGAATTTAAAAGATATAAAGAACGTTGGGATAAATTGGCTAAAAATATTGATACAGTAAATACAGAAGTAAAACAACTACACACAACTAGTGATAAAATAACCAAAAGATTTGATTCGATAAATAAAGTTGAAGTAAAAAAAGAAAGGGAAAAAATAGAATATGAAGATACTGAATAATTTAATTAAAATTATAATAATAATTGTTAGTTTCACTTATAGTTTATCAATATTAGAAACTAGTAATTTTTATAATGCTATAATTAAATTATCCATTATCCCTTTTTTATTTATTCCACAATTATTAAATAAATTAAAAATAATAAAATTTACTAATGGCATTGAATTTATTTATTTAATATTTTTGTTTTTGGCCCACTTTTTAGGTTCAATAGTAGACTTTTATCATCAAGTACCTAATTATGATACCTTGATGCACTTTTTAAGTGGTATATTAGTGTCGATAATTGCGACGATGTTGATAAAACAAAATAATATTAACCAAAATAAACTATTTTTTAATATTTTATTTATCTTAGGTCTTTCCTGTTTAGTGGCTTGTCTTTGGGAATATATGGAATTTACGGGTGACAATTTGTTTAATAAAGATGCCCAAAACGTTTTAACCACTGGAGTAGATGATACTATGAAAGATATGATAGTTGCCACTATTGGAAGTTTTTTATACAGTTTAATCTTCTATATCGAAAGTAAAACTGGTAAAAAAGGGTTTATATCTTGGCTATTAAAAGAAAAATAAAAATCTGTCGAAAAAAGTTTATCTAAGCATAGACTTTTTTTTAATTTATGATATAATAAAAAACAATTTAGGAGGTGAAACAATATGCATAATAAATTACCCGTCATCATGTTAGATATTGTTTCATTTCCTTTTAAATCTGAAAAACTAGTAATAAAAGATTCCTTTTTAAAAAATATTATTGATGTAGCCATAGAAGAATATAATTCATTTATTTTTATTACAACTTCAAAAAATGAATTAGAAAATAAACCGACGTATGCTGTAGTAAGTAAAATAGAACAAAAAATAGAATTACCTAGTGGTAATTATAGAGTTATTATAACCGGTCAATATCGGGCTAAAATATTAGAGTGGATTGCCCCAAAAGAAAAAAATTTGTGTTGGCAAATTATATATGAACCCGTAAAAAAAGAAAAAGTTTTAAATGAAGCCTTTTTATGTAGAAAACTAAAAAAAGAATTAACTCTTTATATAAAAACTATCCCTTATGTATCTAATAGTATTTTATCTAATTTAGATGAAATTGATAATTTAGATACCCTTACGGATATTGTTTGTTTATTCTTGTATGAAAATTTAGAATTATTAAAAAAATATATCAATATAATTGATCCGGAACAAAGACTTTTAGACATATTAAAATTTATGAATCAAGAAAAAGAATTGTTTCAATTAGAAAAAGAAATTGATATGAAAGTCCGTAGTCAAATGGATGAAAGTCAAAGAGAATATGTTTTAAGAGAAAAAATAAAAGTCATAAAAGATGACTTGGGTGATTTAGATTTTAAACAAAGAGAAATAGAAAAAATAAAAGAAAAACTAAAAACTTTAAAAGCCCCAGAACCAATTATTCAAAGGGTAAATCAAGAACTTAAAAGGTATGAAGCCTTACTTTATACATCACCGGAACAAAACGTTGTTTATCAATATATAGACCATTTACTTTCTATACCATGGAATCAATACAAAATAGAAAATGATGATTTAGTTGATGTTAAAAATACTTTAGATAGTTCCCACTATGGATTACAGGAAGCCAAAGAAAGAATAATAGAATATTTGGCCGTAAAAAAATTTACTAATCGTCTTACTACGCCGATATTATGTTTAGTTGGTCCACCGGGAGTAGGTAAAACTTCTTTTGTTGAATCACTGGCTAAAGCGATGCATCGGGATTTTATCAAAATGTCGGTAGGAGGTATGAATGATGTATCTGAACTAATAGGTCATCGACGGACTTATATTGGTTCAAGCCCCGGTAGAATAATTCAAGGGTTACAAAAAGCTAGTAGTATGAATCCTATATTTTTAATTGATGAAATTGATAAATTAACTAAAAACTATAAAGGCGATCCGGCTAGTACTTTACTGGAAATATTAGATTCAACCCAAAATAAACACTTTAGTGACTATTATATCGAAGAAGAAGTGGATTTATCCAAAGTGTTTTTTATAACAACTGCCAATTCATTAGATACCATTCCAACGGCTTTATTAGATAGATTAGAAATAATAAATTTGTCTGGATATACGGAGTTAGAAAAAATAGACATCGCCAAATATTATTTGATACCTAAAGTATGTAAAGATCATGGAATAAATATAAAAAATGTCAATATTGAAGAAGCAGTTTTAAGTAAAATAATTAAAGAATACACTAAAGAATCTGGAGTTAGGGAACTTGAAAGAACTATCGCAACCATAATAAGAAAAGTTGTAACAACTATGGTTATGAAACATAGTGTCAAAAGAACAATAAATATAAATACTAGAAATATCACAACCTATTTAAAAGGTTGGTATAATACAATCAATATAAATAATGAAGAAATAGTAGGGAGAGTAAATGGTTTAGCCTATACTCCTTATGGTGGGGAAGTATTGAATATTGAAGCCAATCATTTTAAAGGTACGGGGCAGTTAATTTTAACTGGTTCTTTAGGTAAGATTATGCAAGAAAGTGCGCAAATAGCGCTTGATTATCTTAAAGCCAATCAGGATAAATTTAAATTGGAAAATATCAGTTGGGATAAAGAAGATATTCATATTCATATTCCCGATGGTGCTATACCAAAAGATGGACCAAGCGCTGGTATTGCTTTAGTAACCGTTTTAGTTAGTTTATTTACTGGAGAAAAAATATCTTCTGAAATAGCGTTTACTGGAGAAATAACCTTACAAGGAAATATTTTACCAGTAGGAGGTTTGAAAGAAAAAATAATAGGAGCATCACGAAATGGAATTACTAAAATATTTTTACCTAAAGCAAATAAACAACAAGTAGAAAATGAATTACCTAAGGAATTAAAAAATACCATACAATTTATATATGTTTCTAATTATGATGATATATGGAAACGTTTAGTAAGGAGAAGACATGGAAAAAAAGTTAGAAATTGATGAATATAAAGTTTTTTATTACTTATTGGCTATCGAACGAGTTATGTTAGGAAAAACTGATGAAAAATTTTTCGATAAATTTTTTGAAAATGAAGAGTTTTTTCAAATTTTATTGAGATTTATTGGTAATATCCAAGATAATAATACTTATCCTCTTAAATTTATAGAAAGATTAGAAAGATTTGTCGAAAAATTAAGAGATAATACCAATGGTGAATGGTATTTAAAATATGAAATAATATTAAACTTTTTAAAAATAGGAAATTTTGAAAACAGTAATGAATACTTAGAAGATACTAAAAAGTTGTATCATGGTTTTTTAAAAGACAGTTTTTCTAAAATAGATTATACCGATGAACAAATAGAAGATGAATTGAAAGATTCATTTTACTATTACGACTTACTTTTAAATTGCCAATTGACAAGTTTAAATTTAGAAAGTTTTGAGCATAATAATTTCCTTTTGTTTATTAGAGTTTTAATGCAAGAAAGTTCGAACATAATTGATGTTGAAAAGTATAAAAAACAAATTTTATATTGTTTAAATGAAATCGTAAATAATTCTAATCAAGAAAACTTAAAAAAACAAGCCAGATATTTAATTTATCAAGTTAATACGGGTATTTATAAAGAACTTGGTTACACCTATAATTATCAAGAATTTAATATTTTATTTGAAAAAGAAGAATTTCGCAAAAAAATTTTAAATCCGGATGTTAAAATGAATGAACCAATTTTTAGTGATGAACAAATATTTAGTGATGTTTTTAAATCTTGTATAGAAGATATGTTAGATGATATGTTATCAGAAGAGGCCAATATAAATATCGATGATAGCCAAGAGCATTTTGTAAAACGTAAAATAATTGATTATTTAAGTACAATGGACTTTGAATATCGAAAAGATATATCTAATAATAAAGAAAATATCAAATGGGTTAATGAACAAAAAATAAAAGTCAATAGTTTAACTGCCAATCAAATAACTAGTTATATGGCTACCGATATTATGCCTAGTTTCTTTTCGAGAAAGGATAGAGTTTCTTTTTTAAGAAGTGGTATAAAAGAAAATCTAAGTATACAATACTATACTGATATTGCGTTTTTGAAGTCGATACTTTTAAGTCCAGATAAATTTGACGAGGCTAAAGATATTTTATTAGAAAATGAATATTTACTATTTACTATCAATAAATATTTATATTATTTTAAAGAAATGTTTGTCGATCCTATCATATTTGAAAGAACTATTTATTTAGTTAATGAAACTTTAAAAAGAAATAATAAAATTGGCAATGTTTTAAAAGTAAAAAGTTTAAAGAAAAAATTATCTAGTTATTATGAGGAAAAAAGTTTGTGAAAGAGTTTGAAGATTTTATAATAGAACAAGAAGTAAAAGACTTCATGTATGCCGATTATGATTGTTTAGTGGAAGATATCAATGAAGGAGCAATTTTTCCTAGTTATAATTTTAGTTTAAAACATTTTGCTGTTTTGGAAAATATTTTACTAAACAATTCTAAAAATAAAATGATTTATGGAGAGTTAAAAGATCATTTATATGATATGATTGATTTTATTGATGAATATATGGATATAGAAGAATATAATATTGGTCATTATCAAAGGGCTATCAGTCGAATAGGTACTATTTTAGATTGTTTGAAACCATCGGATTTTAATGATTTATTGTCTAAAGAGTTAAAAAATAGATTTCAGTATGAAAAGGAAATATTGATGGTTAGTAAAGATAAATATGAATTGTTGATTCAAAATCTTTGGGATTCTTATAATATGGATTTAGAAAATGCTATTTATTTAAGTCCCACCAATGATATTAAATTTTATTTGGATGATTATATTCAAATGTTGTATTTAGTTTATAGTCTATCTTCTTTTTTAGCGGAATATCCAAATTTATTTAAAAATCCTATTGTCAATAAAAGAATTAGATATATTTTGATTAGACTTATGAATCACGATTTTAATTGTGATAAGGAAAGTGAATTATATTTGAAAACTAAAAGTAACAATTTACTTAAAAAATTTAATCATATTTAAAAAAATTATCTTATAAACTATATTTCGACATATTTTGACAATCTGTAGTTTTATAATACCAACTAAATAAACCAAAGGAGGAATTTTAGGATTTAAAAATAGTTAATTTAGGTGAAACATAAATTTAGTAATTTGTATTTTAACATCTTCAATTTTTTCGCCTTTTTTATATAAAGAGTTATAAATAGAATTGAGATATAAAAAGTTTCGGACCTTAACTCTTGAGTAGTCGCAGTTATTAAGTTTGATAGATAAATTATAAAATTCATTTATGATTACATAAATATCCAAAATTTTTTTCCTTTCGTTTATTTAATTATTGATTTGATTTCAAAATCTAAAGGTAAAACAATTTATAAATTATTAAAAGGGACTGTCAAGAAATTAATTATTTAATTTCCGGACAGTCCTTTTCTAAAACTGCTTTGATTCTTCTAACACCTGCTGAACTGGCCTCTTCTTTTTTTATTTTAAAATGGCCTAATTCTTTGGTGTTTTTTACATGGGGTCCCCCACATAATTCTTTAGATATATTACCGATAGAATAAACAGTAACAATGGAAGGATATTTTTCGATAAACATACATTCTGCGCCAGTTTTAATGGCTTCTTCTTTTGGCATTTCTTCTTTAGTTACATCTATTCCATCAGTAATCCATTTGTTTACTAAGTCTTCAACTTGTTTTTTTTCTATATCACTAAGTTTATGATCACAACTAAAATCAAAACGCATTCTTTCAGCGGTAATATTTGACCCTTTTTGATGGACATCTTTATTTACAACTTGTTTTAAAGCAGCATTTAAAAGATGGGTAGCGGTATGATATTTTATTTCTATTTCACTATTACCTCCCATACCACCTTTAAATTTACCAGCTGTAGCGGTTCTGCTTTTTTCTTGATGTTCTTTAAATTTTTGATTGAAACCTTCTATATCGACTTCGATATTTTTTTCTTTGGCTAATTCAACTGTAAGTTCTAAAGGAAATCCATAGGTATCAAATAAGTGAAAAGCGGTTGAACCATCTATTTTATGGTTGTTTTGAATGGCTTTTTCAAATTTTTTTAATCCTCTTTCTAAGGTTTTATTGAATTTAATTTTTTCTTCTTTTAAAGTATTTATGATGGTTTCTTGTTTTTCTTTTAGTTCGGGATAATATTTTTGATATTGTTCGACAATTGTGGTTGTTATGTCTTTTTCCCAATCACTGTTTATATTTATACCTAAATTTTTAATATGGCGAATAGCCCTTCTAATTAGTCTTCTTAATATATATCCTTGTTCGGTATTACTTGGTTTTATTTCGGATGGATCGGCAATTATAAAAATTGCCGTTCTTAAATGATCAGCGATGATACGCATACTTTTTTCATTTCCTTGGTATGGTAAGTTACTTAGTTTAGATATCAAGTCTATTGTCTTTTTCCAAATACTTGATAAATAATTGTCATCTACGCCTTCTAATATCGCTGTAGTTCTTTCCACACCCATACCAGTATCAACATTTTTTTTAGGTAGTTCACTAATTGAACCATCTTCATTTTTATTGAATTCTATGAAAACGTTATTCCATATTTCTACCCAGTTTTCATCGTTGGTATCAAAAACTTCTGGGGCTTTTCCTTTTCCTTGCCAATAAAATATTTCGGTATCACTACCACAGGGACCAGAAGTTCCAGCAATCCAAAAGTTATCTTCAACGGTTTTGGCAATTCTTTCTTTTTTAATACCTAGTTCTAACCATTTGTTATATGATACTTCATCAAAAGGAATATTGTCTTTTCCAGCATAGACGGTAATGGCTAGTTTATTTTTATCGATATTTAATATTTTTGTTAAAAATTCGAAACTCCATTCGATACTTTCATTTTTAAAATAATCACCTAAACTCCAATTTCCTAACATTTCAAAAAAGGTATGATGAATTTTATCACCGACACAGTCTAAGTCAATAGTTCGAACACATTTTTGATAGTCACATAGTCTAGTTCCTAAAGGGTGAGGTTGTCCCATTAAGTAAGGAATTAGTGGTTGCATACCGGCTATGTTGAAAAGGGCTGAAGGATCATTTTCGGGTACAACTGGTGCACTTGGTATTTGTTTATGTCCTTTACTAATAAAAAAATCAATGTATAAATCTTTTAAATTCATATTGTTCTCCTTTCAATTTAGTCTCTGAATAAAAAAAGCATTACTTGCTAAGGAGCAAATAATGCGGTACCATCCTTTATTTTACTTAATTATTATAACGGTTTTAACCGGTTAGTCTTAAAAGGTAGCCATTTCATTATTCCTCTAACTAGTTTCCACCAACCACTAGTTCTCTATTTAGATTCCTAATTACTTTTTCTTCATCATAGACTAATAAAAAAAATTATGTTTCAATTATATATCTTTTTTATATATATGTCAACATCAAAAAATGGAATAAATAATTTTGTATTTAATTATTAAATTTAATAAAAAAAGCAACTTAACGCTTTTTTATCAAAATAGTCTTTAATATTAGTTAACTTTCAATTATTTACTAATTTACTAATATATCTATTTTATTTTAAGGTTTCCCTAAGGAATAATATTTGTTCTCTATTTCCCTCACATATGACCTTGATCATTCTGTCCTCAAATCTTAGAGAGCTACGACTGGGCGCACTCCAAACGAATTGTCGTTGTTGTTGTTCACATTCCGGTTGTTCGGATTCCAATTATACAAGTTGTTAGTAGTAGAGGCAGACGCCAGCTTATTACAATATCATACCTAAATTTAGGATAACATATAAAATTTAATTCAACAATATTTTCTAAAAAATGTTCTTAAAATAGTTTTATTTCATAAGATGTTTATAAGAGAGGAGAAGTTTATGAAAAAAATAATACCATTTAAGAAAAATATAATCTTTAAAACTAACTTAGCGGAAATAGTAAGTATTTCTTTAGAACATGAAATCAAAAAAGAAGACATGGAAGTTAAGGGTAATTTTATAATTAGTGGTAGTTATAAAATAAGTGAATCTAGTGTTAATGCGGAAGAATTTTATTATGATTTACCATTTGCTATTCAAATAGATGAAAAGTACGATTTAGAAAATGTTACTATGGACATTGATGACTTTTATTATGAAATTATAAATAACAATATTTTATCAGTTAATATAGATGTCGCTTTAGACAATGTTTTAGAAAAAGAAATAATTAAAGAAGAAATACCAGTTGAAGAAAATGAAGAAGAAAAAAATAAACCAGAAGAAGAAGTTAGATGTATTGATGAAGAAGAATTAAGGCCAAAACCGGTAAAACAAGAATTGCCCCTTGATGATATGTCAGATATAGCCGATTTTGATATGACAAAAGAAACCTATCAAAGTTATCGTGTTTTAATTATTCGTGAAGGGGATACCATTGAATCAGTAATGAAAAAATACCAAGTTACTAAAGAAGAATTAGAAGCCTATAATGATTTAAATGAATGGAATATTATGGATAAAATAATAATACCTGTTACCAATGTGGAAAATTAAAGATTTATTAAATGAATATGATTTAAAAGCCACCCGTTATGAAAATAAGGGAAAGGCTATAATAATTGATACTAATCAAGGAAAATATGTTATAAAAAAAAAGACGGACAATAATATTTTTAAATATTTAAATGCGAGAAGTTTTACTTATTATCCCAAAAAATTAGGTGAAGATGATGAATATACTTTAACCGAATATATCGATTCTGTCGATATGCCAATAGAACAACAAATGGTCGATTTAATTGAATTAGTAGCACTTTTACACAATAAAACAACTTTTTATAAAGAAGTGGATTTAGATGATTATAAGGAAACATATGAAAATTTAAATCAAGATATCGATTATTTAAAACATTATTATGACGATTTAATTAGAGTAATAGAAACTAAAATATATATGAGTCCATCTGAATATTTATTGGCTAGAAATATAACTCAAATATATAAATCGTTATTTTATTGTAAGGAACAATTGGATAAATGGTATGATATAGTAAAAGAAAAAAGAAAACAACGTTTTGTTGTTTTACATAATAATTTAGAATTAGGACATTTTATTCGCGGAAAATATCCCTATTTAATAAGTTGGGATAAGGCTAAAATTGATATACCAATATATGATTTATACAATATTTATCAAAAGTATTATTATGATTTTGATTTCGAATCTATTTTTCAAATATATCAAACTAATTATCCTTTGTTAGAAGAAGAAAAAATTTTGTTTTTTATTCTGATATCTTTACCTGATAAGTTGACTTATCAGAGCAATGAATATGAAACGGTAAAAAAATGGAGTAAACAAATAGATAAGATTTATAAAACTGGAAGTTATGTGTCATTTAAACATTCTAAAGCAGAAAAACAAAAGACAAATTAAAAATACAAAAAAAAGGCAGAAGTTAAAACGAGTAAAGAAGAAAAATGTTAGGATTAGTTGATAAAAACATAGTACAATGAAAACTAATATTAAAACATACCCCCAACCATTTAAAAAACGCATAAAATCACCTACGATATTATATGCGAAAAAATTAAATGGGTTAAAGACTTGTATAAGTCTTTTTTATGTATTTATGTTTTCATGATTAGGATCTTCAATTTCATTAAATAAATCTTTAATATCAATATCTAATTTTTGAGCAATTCGCCAAACAGTACCTAAAGAAAAAGTTTGGTGATAATTACTCTCTATATTCATTATAAAACCTTCACAATAATTGCATACTTTAGCGAGTTGTCTTTGAGTTAAGCCTTTTTGTTTTCTTTGTTTTTTAATATTTTTACTTACTAAATAATATACATAATTTTCATCTTTTTTGTTATACTGCATAAATCATACCTCACATATAATCATTTTCTCATGTTTTACAAAGGTAAAACATCAACGAATAGTTGAGATTGGTGTTTGAATAAAAAATATCTTTATGATAAAATTATTTTGAGGTGGCTCATGAAATATTTTAAACCAACTATTTATCAGAAAACTATTTTTGATATTCCTTATAAAAAATTAAAAAAAGAAAACATTAAACTTTTACTTTTTGATTTAGATAATACCATAATTCCTTTTTATGATGAAATAGTCCCTTTAAAGACTAAGGAAAAATTTATGGATTTGAAGAAAGATTTTACAGTGGTTATATTTTCTAATAGTAGAAAAAAAAGAGTTAAAAAAATTGCCAGTCAATTAGATGTATTTTATTTATCTTTTGCGAAAAAACCATTACCTTTTTCTTTTAAAAAAATATTAAAAGAATATGATGTTAGGAAAGATGAAATTGTAATTATAGGTGATCAATTATTTACTGATATATTAGGAGGAAATAAATTTAATATAAAAACTGTTTTAGTAGAGCCTTTAGCTATTAAAGAACTTTTTATTACCAAATTTAATCGTTTTTTAGAAAAAATATGTTTTAAAAAATTATCTAAAAAATATGGTTTTGAGAAAGGAAAGTATTATGAATAAGTGTCAAGGTTGTGGGGCGATTATTCAAAATGTCGATGAAAATAAGGAAGGGTATGCTTTATCTTTAGATCATAAATTGTGTAATCGTTGTTTTAAAATTCAAAATTATAATGACTATCAACAAGTTTCTAAAGATAATTCTTTTTATACTTCTATTTTAAAAAAGGTATCGGAAACTGATGATTTAATTTTACTTATTGTTGATTTATTTCAAGTTTATGATTTAGAAGAGATAAAACCATATTTAAATTCTAATGTAATATTAGTATTAACTAAAAGAGATTTATTGCCACAAAAATTATACGAGGAAAAAATAAAAAATTATTTTGATAAATTTAAAATAGATTTTTTAGATAAGATTATAGTTAGTAGTAAAAATCACTATCAGTTTGATGAACTTTATAATAAAATTTTAAAGTATAAAAAAAGTAAAAATGTTTATGTGGTTGGGTATACTAATGCGGGTAAGTCTACTTTGATAAATGAATTTTTAACTTTGTATTCTGACAATAAACAAAAAATTACAACTTCTTCTTTACCATCGACTACTTTAAATACTATGACTATTGAAGTTAGTGATGATTTGTTTTTTATAGATACACCAGGTTTATTAGTAAATAATAGTATTTTAGATAAAATTGATAGTAATACTTTTAAAAAAATAATACCCAATAAAAGAATTAAACCAATTGTGTATCAAGTAAAATGTCCGCAATATTTTAAAATAGATGAGTTGTTATATTTAAAAGTAGAGGATAAAAATAATATTGTTTTTTATTTTTCTAATAGTTTAAATATTAGTCGTTTGTATAAAAATAAAGAGCCAGATAATTTGATTGCTCATTTGGTGAAAATACCGGCAAAGCATGATATTTTGATAAATGGTCTGGGTTTTATTAAGTTTATAAATGATACTCAAGTAACTATTTTTTTACCTGAAGGTGTTTCTTATATTATAAGACCTAGTGTTATATAAAAAATATGGAAAAAATTAAAAAGTAATGTTATAATCTAGGTAACAGTTACTGAGGAGTAAAAATGGAAAATAAAAGTTTATTTAAAAGGTTGTTTAAAATTATTGTTGTTGGTTTGATTGTTGTTTTGTTTACGGTTGATATTCTTTATTTAATTAAAAATAATGATAAAAAAGATTTGAAAGAAGATAAGGTTGAAAATGTAGAAAAGGTAGAACCTCCTAAGGTTTATAAAGCATCTTTAATTGCGGCCGGGGATAATTTAATTCATTCAAGTGTTTATAAAGATGCGAATAAGAATGCAGATTATAAAGGATACGATTTTAAACCGATGTATGAATTGATTAAACCAATTGTCAGTAAGTATGATATTGCTTATTATAATCAAGAGACAATATTGGGTGGTACTAAGTTAGGTTTAAGTGATTATCCTACTTTTAATTCACCACAAGAAGTTGGTGATGCGATGATGGATGCTGGGTTTAATTTGGTTTCTTTGGCTACTAATCATACGATTGACCGTGGTGAAAAGGCTGTTTTATCTTCTTATGATTACTGGCAAAAACAATCTTCTGTTTTAACGGCTGGTAGTTATTCTTCGGAAGAAGAAAGGAATAAGGTTAGAGTTAAGAAAGTTAATAATATAACTTACACCATGTTGAATTATACTTATGGCACCAATGGTATAAAGGTACCAACTGATAAGGAGTATTTAGTTAATGTTTGGCCAACTAGTTATAGTGTAAATGATCCAGATAAGGATGAAAAGTATCAAAGTTATAAGGAAACGGTTAAAGAGGATATAAATAGAGTCAGGGACAAGGTTGATGTTTTGATTGTGGCTATGCATTGGGGTGTTGAATACACTCATGTACCGACGAATTATGAAAAAGATATGGCTGATTTTTTGGCTTCACAAGGGGTTGATATTATAATAGGTACTCACCCTCATGTGGTGCAACCTGTTGATTTTATTGATGATACGCTTGTTATTTATTCGTTGGGTAATTTTATATCAGCCCAAGATAATGCGGGTAATTATCAAAAGTTAGTTGGTCTTATGACTAGTTTGGATATTACTAAAACGGTTTCCAATGGTAAGTCTTCTATAAAGATAGATAATGTTAGTAATGAACTTACTTTTACTTATTATAAAAATTATCGTAATTTTAAAATAGTACCTTTTTCTAATGAAAAGATTAAGGATGTTTTACCTAATTATGAAAGTATTTATAAAAAGTATAAAAAAGTTGTTCAAAAGTATGATTCTAATATGAAAGTTGTTGAATGTGCCAAATAAAAGTGATGTTTGTTTTCATCACTTTTATTTTGTGATTTTCCCTTTAAGGGGAAAATCGTCATCAACATTGGTGACATTTAAATTACAACTTATTTTTGCTTTTCGATTTTGTTTAACTCTTCTTTTTCTAAATCCTTGATAGATTTTTTAGGAGTTGGCAATTTTTCCGGCATTGTCCCACCAATTTTTTCTATTGTTTGTCTTACAGCTTTTCCAACTTGGTGATGGGTATTGCAAGCACTATTTTCATCTTTAATATTTCTTTTTTTTAAGATACCATCGGTTTGGGTAATTCTGAATAGATTGGCTGCTAATTCTTCACTCCCCATATAATCAAGTATTTCTTCTTTATTTGGATCAATCCCTTTTCTTTGGGCTATCATTTTAGCAGTTTCACCACCATATAAACCTTTATAACCATAGTCATTAAATTTTCCAAAATTTTCAACACCAGAATTTTTAGCGGTATCGAATAAGAATTTATTTTTATTTTTGACTGTTATTCTAGTGTATAGGCGTTTTTCATCTTCATTAAGTTTACTAAATTCTTTTTCCGTTAATTCCATTTTTCTGGTTTGAACTGCAAAGTAAGTTTGACCTAAAGCAACAGCATTTTTTCTAGGATCAGCATTTTGGACTATTAGATAACAGGCATATCTTGATAGATGATAATCTTCAATTATATCCTTTTTACCTTTACCACTAATTATTGACTTCCCGACGTCGGCAAAGCAATCTTTAACATTATTACCACTTATTTCACATGCGATTTTTGCTTTATCAATAACTTTTTTAAAGTTACCCCATTTGTTGTAGCCTAGAGTAGGCATTAGTTCTCTTGCTTCCCAATATTCATTTCCAAATTCATTGATGTGTTTAATATTTTCAAATGTTTTTTCTTTATATTTTTCTAATTCTTTGTTCATTTTGTTTTACCTCCTAATCTTAATCATATCAACATAGCCATAGTTTGATATTTATAACCCTTTATTCTTTTTCAAACTTTAGGTTTTAATATGTTTTACAGTTCATTAAAATTAGTAGCTTTAAACATCAATAATTAAATGACATTTTTTCTTTATTTTCATTTTAGTATAATTTATTATTTTTATCAATATTTTTAAAAGTGAAATCTTTTTAAATTAAAAGTGATGTTTGTCTTTCATCACTTTTGTTTTTCACCATTTTCTTTAAGTTTACCACATAACCAATCTAATGATATTTTATATTTTTTACATATTTGATAGGCAAAGGCTGTAAGTATTAGGGTTTTACCATGTTCATAAGCATGAATTGTTGATGGTGTCGTGTTTAGTTCGATTGCTAAAGTTCTAAATGAAAGATTATTATTATCTCTAATAGTTTTTAGTCTTTTTCCTATTTCAATTCTATCTAATTCTTTTATTTGCATAATATTTTTGTAATTTTTTTTGTTGCTTAAATTTAAAACGTAATCCATTGATACGTCATAGAAATTACACAAAGTATTTAAATGTTTTAAAGGAATTATTTTTATTCCTAATTCCCATAGGGAATAAGTTTGTCTACTGATGCCAAGAACATCAGCAACATCTTTCTGAGATAGGTCCCTATAGTCTCTTAAATCTAATAGCCGTTTCCATAACATAAGGTAGTCACCTAAAACAATTTTCCCATTAAAGATAAATTTGTCATTTTGTTGCTGACAAATACGAATATTTGTGCTATCATAATTATATGATAGGAAAGGAGTAAATAGATAGTGAGAAAAAATTATAATGGTTTTACCCTAATAGAGTTATTAGCGGTAATAGTAATATTAGCGGTAATCGCGTTGATAGCGACGCCCGTAATATTGCGTATCATTGAGAATGCGAGATTCGGAGCGGCCAAAAGTAGTGCGATAGGATATGTAGAAGCGAGTGAAAAAGGAGTAATAATTCATCTAATGGAAAATAGAAAAAATAAAATAACTGGGGATTGTACAGCTAAAGGAAATGTATTAACCTGTGGAAATGTACCTTTAACATTAGATGTGAAAGGAAGTTTACCAACAAGTGGAACAATAACATTTGATAAAAATGGAAATGTAAGTAGTGTAAAAGATTTAATAATAAATGGATATAAATTTAGTTATGATGGCACATGGACGGGAGAAAAGAGTGTAGGAGAAGTAGTGCCACCAAAAGAAGAAGTTGATTATTTTGGAAAATATGTAAATTATGAACCAGATGAGTCAACATGGGAAGAAGGAAAGTTAGAAAGTTATGGAGTATCGGAAACAGAAGATAAAACTCAAGGAAAATTCAACATATACGATAAAGGAACTAGTAGTGCAGCCACAGGAAAAGCAAAGAGTCAAAGTATAACTTGTAGAGATAGTAGTTATGCCAATAAATACAATGGCTGGCGAGTACTAGATGTATCTAGTAGTGGAGTAATAACCCTAATTCATGCTGGAACACCGGAATGTTACTACCATGAATATGGTTATTCATCATTCAGTGTAAAAATACTAGAAACGGCATCAACAGCAAGTAGCCCAGGAGATAGTAAAGCATGGACAAAATATGGAAATGCAACATATGCATCGAGTGTCCATTATATGACAAACGAAGATTATAACTTAATAACAAAGCAAATAAATAAAAATGATAATTATTACATTTTAGATAATGATTACAGTAATAGTACATGTTTTAAAAAAACAGAATCAACCCCATGTGGATATAACAATGACATGATAGACATAGGAAGTTACTATTGGCTGGCATCTGACTGTAACGGTACCAGCTTGTATTATTGGGGTGCAGACGACCGGAGTGTCAGCTACAGCAACAGTTCGGTTGGAGTGCGCCCAGTCGTAGTTCTAAAATCAGGAGTAAAATTCAAAGATGATGGAAAAAAAGGTACAAGTGAAGTAGATGCTTTAAATTTAGTGGCACCTTAAAAAATAGTTTATAATAAAAAATGTTTGGAAAAATAAAATTCCAAACATTTTTTGCATTTTAACTTGTCATTTGTTTTTGAATTTTTTTAATTTGTTCTATTGTCCTACCAGACACTTTAGAAATAAATTCTAAATCAGCCCCATTTAGCAACATATTTCTAATTATATTGGTAGTACTTTCATTACGTCCTTTATCACGTCCCTCATTAAAAGTTCTTTCTGTTTTTTGATTTTCCACGTATTCATCCCATTCTTCTTTTCTCCAAGCATGAATAACAAAATCATTGGCGGTCATAAGTTTCACCTCTTTCATAAATTTTTTTATGTTTTCCTTGTCTAGTACGTATTTTAACATACTTTCAAGTTCCTCAAAACTAGTAGCTCTAAATATCGCTAACCAAACGACACGTTTTTCTTTATTTCCATTGTAATATAATTTGGTATATTTATCAATATTTTTGATGATCATTTTGGGATTTGAAGAAATAATTTTATTGTGTTTCATCTCCCATAAAATACCAACTCCTTCTAAAGGTTCATCTTTAGTAGTTTTACAATTTAAATTTAATTGATAAATTTTTTTATCATCAAGTTCATTTAACTTAGAACCTTTATCGAGAACTAAATTAGTAATACGATAAAGATACGAAATATTTCTTCTTTTAACATCTTTAAAGTATTCACTGTTTAGCTCGATATCTATATAATATTTATCATTTAATATAACGAAGATATCAACATTATCTTTTTTTTCTTTGATATTGTTATTTTCTAATTCATTGTTTTTGATATCTACTTTAATATTATCTAGATTTAAATCTAAAACATCATTTAAAAATATACCTAATATATCCGGATGTTTAGAGAAAACCCCTTTAAATAGAGTATCAAAAGTAAGGGGAATATACTTATTTTTAGACATATACACCTCCTTGTTAGCTAATATAATTAAGTATAAAATTGACGTAATATGTTTTATTTAATATGGCAAACATTTCTATATGGTCTGTTTTGTCTTCCACATATTTACCATCAAAACCATGTTTTTTGATTTCTACATCGATTTTATTTAAGTTTAAATCTAACATATCATTTAAAAATGTCCCAAAGATATCTGGATGTTTAGAAAAAACTGTTTTAAATAAAAGACACTTGTTTTCTGGAAGTAAATCTTTTTTTCGATTTTTAATCATATTAAAACCTCCTTCTTTTTAAATTGTTAAGTTGGTATTATAAAACTAGACATGGTCAAAATATGTCGAATTGTCGTTTACATAATAAATTTTTTTAATTAAAATCATTGAAGTGAATATTAAATTGGGCTAATATGGATGTAGGTAAAGATACATAGTATCTAAAATAAAAGGAAGGATGATTAAAAATGATTATATCGAACGTAAATTCGAGGGAAGGTATTATTTACAGAAAGTAAGAAAAGATTTACCTTAATTGAATTATTAGTGGTAATTGCGTTAATAGCGACGCCTGTTATATGTATCATAGAAAATGCGAGATATTGAGTCGCCAAAAGTAGTGCAATAGGATATGTGGAAGCCAGTGAAAAAGGTGTAATAGTTCATTTAATGGAAAACAGGAACAAGTGAAACAGATGCTTTAAATTTAGTGACACCTTAAAAAATAGTTTATAATAAAAAAATGTTTGAAAGTTAATTCTCAAACATTTTTTACTTTTCATCACTTTTTTTAAATCTATATAAATTTATAGAAGGTTGATTAAACAACCTAAAAGGTATATTTTCATTGCCAATACCATTAGATATATACATTGGTTTTTTATGAACCTTTTGATAAGATTTATAATATTTTTTTCCATTCTTTGGTAAGAAAAATCTTTCCAAATACTTTATTTGTCCATTATGATTGTGACCCGCTAAAATCAAATCATAATCATCAATACTTATTTTATCAACAATATCTGGTTCATGAGCCAATAAAATTTTATAACTTGGCGAAGCACTTTTTCCCAAATCTTTTAAATAATTATCAGTTGTTTTAGTTTTGTCTTGAATAGAAGTAGTTTTGTTTTCCATAGTACTTAAACCAGTAAACAACATATAATCAGTACCATTATAATATACTGTTTCAAAATTATCATCCAAAGATACAAAACCTGCTTCTTCCAAAATATCACTAGACTCAGTATTTTTTATATCATTATCTCCACTTATATAAAATTTACCAATTTGGGTTTTAATTTTTTTTAATTGATTTACTAAAGTACTTTTATCTTTAAAACTTAATTTTTCATTTAATAAATCCCCAGTAAATACCACTAAATCTGGTTTGGTAGAATTTATTTTGGTAATCAACCTTTTAACTTTATCATAATCATTTACCTGATAATGTAAATCAGAAAAATGTAGTAACTTAAAACCATAAAAAGAAGTAGGTATTTTAGAATCACTAATTGTATATTCCCTAATCATTATTCCTTTGCTTCCTAAATAGTAAGAATAAGTAATAGTTGCGGAAAAAATTAAAACAAGAAATAAAAATAATAAAATTATTTTTTTATATAGTTTCATTTTCTTTTTCAAATTATCACCCTTTTACTACTATCTAATTATAACATACCGCGGATTACATCCGCAACCTAACTTAAAAAATCCAAGATAAACTTGGATTTTTTAGTACAAAAC
>CANQHO010000011.1 GCA_947623815.1 uncultured Bacilli bacterium
CGAATTTACGTTCGGTGTACATGCTTTTGTCTTTCATTTCTTCACTCCTTAATTCTATTTTGCACATTTAATTTAACATTATTCAGTACAAAAAAATACAAGATATTAGTTCTCTACTATATCTATATATACTATATCACAATTTAGTATTCGTAACAACATTTTTTAGTCAAAAAATATATGTCTATGTAAACAAAAAGAACTAAATACTCATTAGTTCATTTTCCTTTTCCTTTAATTTTTCATCAATAATCTTATTATATTTTTGAATTAACTCTTGAACTTCATCAGACAAATCTTTCATTTCATCTTCAGGATATTCTGCTTTTTTAATATCATTATTAGCATCTTGTCTAATATTTCTTAGAGCAATCTTACCTTCTTCACCAATAGTTTTCGCTTGTTTAACATATTCTTTTCTCGTATCTTCGGTTAAGGCTGGAATATTTAAAATAATAGTTTCCCCGTTATTATTAGGAGTAAGCCCTATATTAGCTTCATAAATACCTTTTTCGATATCAGATAAACAACTTTTATCATAAGGTTTAATCATTAGTTGTCTAGCCTCTGGTATTGAGATAGAAGCTAATTGTTTTAATGGTGTAGGATTGCCATAATAACTAACTATAACACCATCTAAAATTGCCGGATTAGCCCGACCAGCTCTAATATTTAATAATCTTTTTTCCATACTTTCTACCGCATTTTGCATTTTTTCTTCGGTAATCAATAAAATATCTTCCATAAATTCTCCTATTCTTCTAATTCACTAACACTATAATCATTTCCATTATATGTTACTTGGTAATGACCAAATACCAAAATAGCTTCCGTAACACTGTATTGATCATCAATTGTAATGGTATTACCCGTTGGTAATTTACCACTAATTTCAATCAAATTGTTAAAAGGTTCCATATCCTCATTACTAGTTGCCACATTATAAGTACCGGCTTTATCAAAATTATTTTCAACTAAATACTTATCTACTGCTTTAACATACTGTCTAGCACTATCTAAAGCCGTTTTTTCTTCGGTTGAATCGACAAAATCAATAATTTTAGGCGCTAGTAAAGTTGATAAAATACCCAGTATCACAATAACTGCTAAAACTTCTAATAAAGTAAAACCACGTTTCATAGTTACCTCTTTTCCTAATAACATTTTACTAAATAACAGTAAGAAAATCAAGTTAGTTTTTTGTTATTTCTGATTCGTATAGTTTTTTATAAGATGGACATTTTTCAAGTAATTCATTATGACTTCCCTCATCGACAATTTCCCCATTTTCTAAGTAAATAATCCGATCGGCATTTTTAATAGTCGAAAGTCGATGGGCAATTATCAAAATTGTATAATCTTTTTTCATATTGTCAATGGCTTTACTTATTTTTTCTTGGGTTAAATTATCTAAAGCACTAGTTGCTTCATCGAATAAAATTATCTCAGTTTTTTGAATTAAAGCCCGAGCAATTGCTAATCTTTGTTTTTGACCACCCGATAAATTTATCCCCCTTCACCAACAATAGTATCATATTTATCAGGTAGTTCTTCAATAAAATCATCTAAACAAGCCAATTTACAAGCTTCATGCATTTCTTCATCGGTCAAATATTGTTTCACTAATTTGAAATTGTCTTTGATACTTAAATTAAAAATATAAGGATTTTGACTTATGATAGTAATAGAACCTCTAATTGTATCTTTATCCAGTTTTTTAATATCGACATCATCGATAGTAATAACCCCACTATCGATATCGTACATTTTACAAAGTAAGTTAAAAATAGTTGTTTTACCTACTCCGGTTTTACCGACAAACGCTACGGTTTCATTGGCCTTTATTTTAAAAGAAACTTTATTTAAAACCTTATTTTTATCATAAGAAAAAACAACATCTTTAAATTCAAAATTACCTTTTACTTTATCGATATGGACATTACCAAATTCTTCTTTTTTAAATTCATCACTGTTTATTATATCAAATATTCTAGTAGTAGATAGATTAAAGTCTTTTATTTTTTCTAGGAAGAAGCCAATATCATCGATAATCCAACTAGTATTTTTAGAAAAATTATAAATAACTAAAGCATTGGCGACCGCTAAATTTTTAGTGACAATCATAATTATTATTAAAAGCAAAACAATTAAATCAGTCAAATCTCTGGTAAAACCTACTAATAAAGTATATTTACTATCTACTTCCATCATATCGTGTCTAGATTTATTTAAATCGACAATTTTAGTATGTAATTCTTTGATAAAACTATCTTCGGCATTAAGCATTTTAATATCTCTAGTTCCTCTAATTATCTCTCCGACAAAACCAGCCACATTTTCATCTTTTTTTCTAAAAATCTTATCTTTTTTATTATACATATCTACTCTTTTATGTTCGATTAAATATAAAATTAAAACCATTAAAACAATACATATAAAGATAAATTTATTGATGATAAAAATAGCACTAAACATTCCTAAATCGGATATAATATTACCAATATTATTATTTAAAACCCAAAATATATCGGCTATGCGACTAGTATCATTAGTCATTCTTTTAATAAAAACACCTGATGAATGATTATCTAAAGATTTATTTTCTATTCTAAGTATTTCTCTACCTAAATCAGTTTGTAAATTAGTAAAAGTTTCCCGGTATATAACCCTTGAATAATATCTTATCAAATACCAAGTAATGTTTCTAATATTTTCGACTACAAAGCAAACAATACCTATAAATATCAATTGATAAAAGTTGTTATCAGTTAAATAAATAATTAGTCTAGCGCTTAAAATAGGAACGACAAGACTAATTATTACCGCTACTATCGTAGCAAGCATATATTTAATTATCTTGTATTTTTCACCTTTGGCGTATTTCCAAGCAAATTTTAAATTTTTAATAAGTTCTTTCATCAAATCACCTTTAAAACTAGACAAATTATACCATTTTAATGGGGACATGCAAATGATGAAGTTTTCACTTCATCTATTTATTAGTCAATATCTAAGTTATCAGCATTTATACAAAATACAGCATATAATGGTACAGATTTGATATTATTTTTAAATCCAAAATTTTTACTGGAAATTCTAATTCCGTATTTAGGATTATATTCTTTTAAATAATTATTTAAACTTTTAGATTTAGTATGAACACTAGTTTTTACTTCCAGTGGTATTATTAAACCATTTTTGGATTGTAAAATAAAATCTAGTTCACTATCAAATTCATTTTTCCAATAGTTTAAATTTAGGCCATTGCATTTAAGAGAAGAAGCAACATAATTTTCAGTAAGCATTCCAATCATCGTTTCATTAACTGCTTCTCTATTTTTAATTAAATATATAGGAAACTCACTTAAATTAGTAAGTAATCCTACATCATTCATATATAATTTAAACGAATCTAATTCCTCATACATTTTTAAAGGTATTCCTATTTTGGTTTTAACACATCTATTAACTATTCCAGCATTTACTAACCAATTGATTGATTCACCAAAAATAGAACTAGTTCCGCCTTTTTGAACTAATTTATACTGAAATTTTTTATTTTCCTTAGCAAGTTGAACAGGAATTGAATCAAAGGTAGCAATAATCTTAGGAGCATCTGTTGTTTCACTATATTTTGTTATATCATTTTTATATGATTCTAAAATTGCCTTTTGATAATCTATAGCGTTTATTGTTGAATTAGAACTTATAAATTCTTGTACTACTTCGGGCATACCACCAATTGTTAAATAATCATAATATAAATTTAAAGCTTTTTCATGTAATAAATTAGGCATTTGTTCATTCTTTTCAAAACATTCTTTTATCTTTTCTAGTAATAAATCATTGCCCGTATTTATCAAAAATTCTTCAAAAGATAAAGGATAAATTGTTAAAAATTCTACTTTACCTACCGGAAAAGAAAAGTCTTTTTTATTGATGTGAATACCTAGTAAACTTCCCGCTCCAATAACATAATATTCTTTCGCATCTTCATAAAAATATTTTAAAGAAGTTAAGGCTCTAGTATTTTTTTGAATTTCATCGAAAAATATCAAAGTATTATCTTTATCTATTTTTTTATTAAAAGCAATCTCTAAATTTTTAATAATATATTCGGGAGAGATATTTTCATCGATAATTTTTCCAATAATATCATTGGTTTCAAAATTAACATATATTATATCTTTGAAATATTTTTTAGCAAATTCTTTTACCAAATAAGTTTTTCCTACTTGTCTAGCACCATAAAGTAACAACGGTTTTCTTGTCTTTTTATTTTTCCATTTAATTAAATCATCCATGGCATTTCTTTGCATATAAATCACCCATCTTTAATATACACTATAACTCCAAAAAAATCAATGATTTCATGACTTTTTTGGAGTTATAACTTGTTTTTGTGATTTAATTCATCGATAAATTTAGAGTTAATATCTTCTTCAGATGGTAAATCATAGTCATCATATAGTTCTAAATAAGTTATTACTCTATTTAATATTTCTTGTTTTTTTCTTTTATTATTTTGTTTGGTTATTGGTTCATTTTGTAATTTATCATCAGTTTTTTCATTAAACCATACCATACCTATTTGATTTAATAAATTTATCCTTTCAGTACTTATCTTAGCTTGTCCTTGACCTTTATACCCTTTTCGTTGGGTAGCAATCCAAGTTCCTAAATCTGTTCCCTCTTCATCATAAATATAACCATTTTTAGTTTTAAATTTTTGGGGTACTTTTAAATTGCCATGGTATTTATAATATTCTTTAGCTAATTCATAATTTTTATTCCATATCTCATCAACAGTATATTCATTAAATTTAATTCCTATTTTTTTAGCCATATTTATTTGTTCTTCTGATAAAGTACCAATTTTATAAGATACTTGCATATTTCCAACCCAACTATTTAAATTGACCCCATCTTTATCATAATTTATTCCATCTAAAGTTTTAAATCTTTTAGGAAAATTCACATTACCATAGTGTTCATAGTATTTTTTGGCTAGTTCATAATTTCTTTGCCATCTTTCTTTTATCGTCATAGTGGTTAAAGAAACACCGATATTTTTTAGTAATGTAACTTGTTCTTCAGTTAATTTACCTTTTTTATAAACTCTTTTTTGGTGATTA
Organism: uncultured Bacilli bacterium; assembly: GCA_947623815.1. Classification (GTDB taxonomy): domain Bacteria; phylum Bacillota_I; class Bacilli_A; order RF39; family UBA660; genus HGM10857. Next base: position 5,136 of record CANQHO010000011.1, read on the forward strand.
AACCAATCTAATAAACTGATACCAGATTCATCATAATTAATACCATCTTTGGTTTTGAAACCATTTGGGATAGCGGTATATTTACCATAATGTTCATAGTAATTTTTTAAAATATTATAACCATTAAACCATTTTTCTTTTTCCGATACCAAAGTAAAGTCAAATCCTATTTCATTTAACAAATCTATTTTTTCTTTAGATAAAGTTTGATTTCTATAAGCTTGTTTTTGGTATCCTTTAAAAAGTCCTAAACTAACTCCTTTTTCATCATAATTGATTCCATCTAAAGTTTTAAACCTTTTAGGAATATTGGTATTACCATAATGTTCATAATATTTTTTCATAAGTTCATAGTTTTTATACCATTTATCTAAAGCAGTATCAAAATCAATGCCAATTAGTTTTAACATACTAGCTTGTTCTTCAGTAATCTTATGAGTACCAAATCCATTATACGCTTGTTTTTGGCGATCCAACCACGCTCCTAATTTAACACCAAATTCATCATAATTGATTCCGTCGATAGTTTTAAATTTTTGCGGTATTTCTAAGTTATTATAATGCTCATAATATTTTTTGGCTAGTTCATAATAGTCTATCCAGTCCATGGTTAAACGATCTTTAACATATCTCAATATTTCATATAAATCTTCATTTAGTATTTCTATATCAAATGAAGCATCTTTAATATGGATTTTTCTTTTTTCTTTTGCTTCATTTTTAGTTATTTCTTTAATTCTATTTTTCAAATCATTTTCTAGTTCTTTAATAAATTCGATATTACCAACTAAATCTATGATTACTGGGGCTATTAGTTTTTCTATTATTTCTTCTTTTTCTTCATTATCTTTTAAAGATATATTTCTATTTTTACATAATTTTTTTAATTCTTCGATACTTTTTAAAGATAAATTATCATATTCTTTTTTGGTATCTCCCCTAACTGATAAGGCCCTACCTAAATGTTCAAAAAAAACTATATCTGATTTAGTAGTTCTTCCCATGATGACACCATCTAATCCTGGGGCATGAACTCCTTCATTATACTGATTTTTCGCAAACATAATTCGCAATTTATTACTTACATTATTTCCTTTTAAATCCAAGTCATTATAAAATGATTCTCTATTTAGTTTCCCTAATTTTCCCATGTTGCTGGTACTTAAATAAAATTCAAAATCATTGTCGGTTAATCCCATTTCATATAGCCATTTTTTAGTTTCTTTTATTATATCTTCTATATTGTTTATTTTTTCTTCACTTTGAATGGGACAAAAGTAAATATATTTTCCATCTTTTTTGATATTTTGTTTAAAAACATCTTTAATACTTAAGGCTTCATGAATTCTTCTTTTTATATCTTTTAATAATTTGGATAATTCTTGATATTCTTTAGAATTATGATCTTTTTTCTCTAATTTACTTTCTAAATATTCTTCTTTTTCTATTAAATAAGCATATGTACTTTTATATATTGGTTTAGGTAATACCCCATCAATAATAGCATCACATAGATCATAACGACTTATTACTTGGTTGGAAAACAATTCATCAGTATCCGGATTAGTCATATCTCTTTCATAGATAGTTCCCCGATCTCTAACGGTATAAGCAGTCATACCTATTACTTTGATACCAGGATGAGTTTGAATAATTAACTCAACTATTTTACCCCAAATAGGCGCCCCTAAATGATGAAATTCATCGACTATTAAAGTATCGATATCTAAAGCAGAAATTTCTTCTAAGGACAAGTTAATTAAACTTTGATAGGTTTTAAAAAATAAATTGGGAAAATCTTTTTTTCTATCTAAATAAGGATTTTCTTCGATTATTTTTTCGATATGTTCAGAAATACTATTAGCTGGTACTAAATATAAAGTTTTTTGATTTTTGTTTTCTAGTAAATAGTTTAATATAATATAACTTTTTCCGGTTCCGGTGGCATGAACTAAAGCGACAATATCATCTTCTTTTAATTTTTCTTTGATTTTATTACTTGCTTTAGCATTATGCTCATATAGATTTAAAACATCGTATTTATCCATTATTATCTACCTTTTCTATATCGATAAATTCTTGACCACCAATGGTTTGTTTTATAATTGATACTTCATCATTTTTTAGTATTCCAATATTAAAATCATCTTGAGTTTCTTCTAAGGTAATAATTTCATTATCTACTTTTATTTTAAAACCAATTTTATTACTAGAATAGATATCTTGTTCTTCTACTGGTATATAAACTTCTGTTACGATCCCTTTTTTACTTTCCACTTTACCACCTATTTTAATTTTATCATTAAACCAAAAGAAAAACAAACCTAAGTTTGTTTATCCATTTATTTGTTTAGCTACTTCTTCAGCAAAGTTTTCTTCCTTTTTTTCTAATCCTTCACCAACTTCGTATCTAACCATATTAACGATAGTTCCACCATTTTGTTTAACGTAATCTTTAACTGACATATTAGAGTCTTTAACAAATGGTTGTTCTTCTAGACAAACATCTTTGTAAAATTTGTTGATGCGTCCTTGAACCATTTTTAAAGCAATTTCTTCTGGTTTTCCTTCATTGATTGCTTGTTCTTTAAATATACCTTTTTCTTCTTCTAAAACTGATTCTGGTACATTTTCTTTTTTAATATAAGTTGGTCGCATAGCTGCCGCATGCATAGCAACATCTTTAGCAACTTCTTCACTGACGTTATCTAAAATAGTTAAAACAGCTATTTTTCCACCCATATGAATATAACTACCAAATACTTCTGAATCAGATTTTTGAACTTTGGCATATCTTCTAAAACTTAATTTTTCTCCTATTTTAGCAGTTTTAGCAACTATTAAATCGTTTAAAGTTCCTTCATCAGTTTTAAGTTCTAAAGCGCTTTCAATAGTTCCATCAACTTCATTATTTAAAATAGTTTTTAAAATAGTTTGCACTAAATCTTGAAATTCTTCATTTTTAGCCACAAAGTCAGTTTCGGAATTAACTTCAACTATAACCGCATGATTTTTATCGGTTAAAATTGCCGATAAACCTTCAGCAGCAATGCGACTGGCTTTCTTTTGGGCTTGACTAATTCCTTTTTCTTTTAGCCATTTCATTGCTTCGTCTAAAGAACCCCCACATGCTTCTAAGGCTTTTTTACAATCTAACATTCCAGCCCCAGATTTTTCTCTTAATTCTTTTACTAAGTTAGCAGTAACCATATTTTCCTCCTATTTTAAAGCATCTATCAATTCCGCTTTTTTCATTGTTGAGTATCCTTTAATTTCTTTTGTTTTAGCAATTTCTTTTAATTCCGCTACAGTCATTGTAGAATAATCAACTTTTTCTTCTTTAACGGCTTTTTCTTTTTTAGGTTCTTCTTTTTTAACCTCTTTTACTTCTTCTTTCTTTTCTTCTTTCACTTCTTTATTTTTTTTGTTGTCTTTTTTAAATTCTTTTTTTCCATTGAATTTTTTATTTTGTCTATCTTCTTTTTTCTTAACGCTTTGTAAAGCCTTTTCCATTATATTAACATCTTTATCATCATCTTTGATATAATCAACTACTTCTCCACCATTCGCTGATACAATAGCATTAGCCATAACACCAGTGATAAGTTTAACGGCTCTAATAGCATCGTCATTACCTGGTATTACATAATCAACCATATCAGGATCACAATTAGTATCAACAATACCAAATACTGGTATATTTAATTTTCTTGCTTCTCTAATAGCTATTTCTTCAGCCGATGGATCAACTATATATAAGGCATCTGGTAATTTGTGCATTTCTCTAATACCACAAAGAATTTTATCTAATTTCGCATATTCTTTTTTTAGTTGGATAACTTCTTTTTTTGGTAATAAATCAAATGTTCCATCTTGTTCCATTTTTTCAATTTCTTCTAGACGTTTTACTCTTTGTCTAATTGTTTTAAAGTTAGTTAAAGTTCCCCCTAACCATCTTTCCGCAACATAATAAGAATTACTTCTTATCGCTTCTTCTTTAATGGCTTCACTCGCTTGTTTTCTAGTTCCAACAAATAATACTTTTCCTCCATTTTCGGCAATGGCATGTAAAGCATTATATGCTTCTTCTAGTTTTTGAGCAGATTTCGCTAAGTCGATAATATAAATACCATCTCTAGCAGTAAAGATGTACTCTGCCATTTTAGGGTTCCATCTTTTTGTTTGATGTCCAAAATGAACACCGGTTTCCAATAAATAACTCATTGACACAACGGCCATATTCATTCCTCCTTTTGTTATTCCTCCATTACTTCATCTTTTTTAATCCACCATTCGGCACTCGAATTAAAAAATCCATAATGTGTGTATTTAAAAAACCAAAGGTATTGTATCATAAAAAACGTATAAAATACAAGGCTTTTTTATATTTTTACAATACTTTTTAATTTCTTGATAACCTTTTTTTCTATTCTAGATATATAAGACTGACTAATTCCCAATAATTCGGCTACTTCTTTTTGGGTCATTTCTTTTCCCCCAAACAGTCCATATCTTAAAACCATTATTTTTTGATCTCTTTCTTTTAGTTTTTTTATTTCTTCTCTAAGTAGTTTTTTATCGGTTTCATCTTCTATTCCTTTAGTGACTATATCGGCATCGGTTCCTAAAACATCTTCTAAGTGTAATTCATTTCCTTCGGCATCATAACTCAAACTATCTTCAAATGATACTTCCCCTTTTCTTTTTTTATTTTTTCTTAAAAACATCAAGATTTCATTTTCTATACATCTTGAAGCATAGGTAGCCAGTTTAATATTTTTATCGGATTTATATGTTTTTACTCCTTTGATTAAACCGATCGTTCCAATACTTACTAAGTCTTCTAAGTCCACATTGGTATTTTCATATTTTTTAGATAGAAATACTACTAATCTTAAATTGTGTTCTATCAATTTATTTCTAGCTTCAATATCGCCATTTTGACTTTTTATAACTAAACTAGCCTCTTCTTCTTTAGATAAAGGTTCGGGTAATTTATCACTACTTCCAATAAAATAAAGTTCGCCATCATGTATAAGTAATTTAATAAATTTTTTTATCCATTTAATCATATTGTTCCTCCCATTATTTTAGTATTTAATAAACAATCAACTCCATCTAAATTTATTTTGGATATACCTACTAAAACGTCTTTTTTTCTAGTTTCCCCTTCTACTTCTACCCAATCTATTTTTAAGCATTTTAATAAAGAATCTCCATTGGCGGTATGAATGGGAACTAGAATATATTTTTTACCTTCGATAATGTTTTCGTTTAATAAAATGATAGGTTTTTTAAAGTAAGGATCAACTAGTAAGTTACCGGTATCTAAAAAGCCTACTACATTATATTTTTTATTTTGGTATGATATTATAACATGATAATAATATTGATATTTTTCTTTTAGTGATTTCATTTGTTTTACATACATATATAAAATTATCGGTGATGTAATTATTAAAAATATTACATTTATGGATAATCCTTTATAAAAAAATACTAAACCTTGTTGTTTATAAGAAAATTGAATATTTAAAAAGTATAATATTCCACCTAATGCCATACTGGTTGTATACAAAAAAAATAAGTTTTTAATGGTGTAATAGATGTTTTTAAAGCCAAAGGTAATTAGTATCATTATGATACTTACTACGATTTTAAGTAAAAACAAAGTTATGGTAGTAAGTGGTATAAAAAGAAAAAATATACTTATACTTCCAAATAATGCTCCTATAAAATAACGATATCCCCTCACTTTCCTTTTTAATTGATAAGCTACTAAAATAAGTAATAACAAATCAAAACCAAAATTTAACAAAAAAACAAGGTCAACATATATTTTCATGTTATCACCTTGTTTAGTATATCTTATTAATTTTTATTTTTTTGTCGTTTATTTTATTTTTTGATTTTTCTTTTTTGATAAAATTCTAATATTGGTTCTTTTTCTATTGGTGTATATATTTTAGAACGATTGTTATTTATATCGTAATTTTTTAAATCGATAGTTATTTCTTCATCAGATAATAAATTGTATAATTTATTTTCTTTTCTATCGACAAGAAATAATTGATTTTGATCATAAATTATATAATATTCTGCTTCTTCATTTATTAAATTCAATTCTTCATCCAAAATTGGTTGTCCATTTTTTATTTTATCTAAAAAAAAGTTAAAATTTTCTTCAGTTATTTTTATTCCAGTAAATCCTTTACTACAACATAAAATAGTGTTTAAATAGTTAATTATTCCCATAGATAATGCTTGGTTAATCCAACCTTGATCTGTTTTTACTTTTAATATAATTTTTTCCATATACTCCCCTATAAATTTGATAATTTGTTTTTAATTATATTACTTACCTCTTTCATATCATATTTTCCTTTTACTTTAGGTGTTACTTCTCGCATTATTTTTCCCATATCGGCTAAAGATGTGGGATTTACCAAGTTAAAAGTTTCTTCAATTATGTTGTTTACTTCATCTAAACTTAATTGTTCGGGCATATATCTATTTAGTATTTCGATTTCTCTTAACGCTTGATTTTTTAAATCTTCTCTATTGCCTTTTTCGAATCCTTCAATAGATTCTTTGCGCATTTTTATTTGTTTTACAATTACATCAATTACTTCTTCATCGTTTAATTCATGTTTTTTAGCTATTTCTTCTAATTGCATAGCCCCTTTAATACCTCTAATTACCGCAAGTGCTTCTTTATCTTGGTTTTTCATAGCACTTTTCAAATCTTCTAATATTTGTTCTCGCATATTATACCTCCATTTAAAATATATCAATCATATTTTACCTTGTCAAGTTAAAATATAAAAGAGCCTTAGGCTCTTAATAACGATCTTTATTTCTATTTCTTTTTCGACTGTTTTTTGTATTTTCTGCTTTTTCTTTTCTACGACGTGCTCCCGGTTTCATATAACCTTGTTCTCGTTCACGGACTTTTTTGGAAGAACCATCTCTTGCATTCTTTTTTCTTAAATTTTGTAAAGCTTCATCTAATTTTCCTTCGCGGACTAATACACCTGTACCAATAGCCATTTGATAATCCCTCCCTTCCGGTTAACTGGTATTATTATAACACCATTTTCCTTGATTTACAACACAATTTGTTTTTTTATTAAAATTCAATTATTTTTTTTACACGTTACTTTTGAATTTTTGTAATCACAAATATAATTATTTACTACCAAGTCTTTTCCTTCAATAACTTTTTTATTTTCAACTATTAAAGTTCCTGATTCTGGAACAACATGTACAAAATCAATCTCTATATCAACTATCGAACCATTATTGTTACAACTCAATATATTTTCATTGATGGAACAAGTTCCCGTAATATTCGTTGATATTTCAGCAGACTTAATAAGTAATTCTACTTCCGCTCTAGAAATATAAGAATAAATATCTGTTTCATCAACATTTTTACGTAAATATGTCAATTGATTATATAAAATAAATGTTGCCAAAATAGATATTACTACAAAAATAATAATTACAGTAACTACAAATAGAATGGCTGAAGCTATACTTGTTCCACCCTTTTTAATACAGTTAGATTTTATTTCTTCATTACTTGTACCATTTTTTTTAATTTTTCTTATTTTCTTTCTAGCATGGTTCACATATAATTGATTTGTCTTTAATCCTACTATAAAAGATAACATAAGTCCAATAACAATAGTTATTAACTGACTTTTTAATAAATTAGAAAGAATCATTTCGATTATAAAAAGAATAACCCCATATAAATACATTTTACGATAGAAAAAATAAATTGAACCTGAGAAGAAGGCTGCAAAGTTAAAATTTCCCGCTAATATTTTATCACTATTTTTTCCAGTGAAAGCTTTAAGTAAATCGTCATCTTCAGTATTAGTGTTTGAATTTGGTATCACACCTAGATTTGTAACACCACTATTATTTGGTATCACACTTGGATTTGGAATACCATTATTATTTGGCATTACACTTGGATTTGGAGCGCCGTTATTATTTGGCATCACACTTGAATCTGGAGTACCATTATTATTTGGCATCACGCTTGGATTTGGAGCGCCATTATTATTTGGCATCACGCTTGGATTTGGAGCGCCATTATTATTTGGTATCACACTTGGATTTGGAGCACCATTATTATTTGGCATCACGCTTGGATTTGGAGCGCCATTATTATTTGGTATCACACTTGGATTTGGAGCACCATTATTATTTGGCATCACGCTTGGATTTGGAGCGCCATTATTATTTGGTATCACACTTGGATTTGTCGTGTCCATTGTTTTTTCATTTAAATTATTTTCATTATTCATATTTTACAACTCCCTATCTTAATTAAGCATAACATAAAATGACAAAAAAAACTAGTATAACTAGTCTTTTAATCGTAAATATAATTCATCTAATTGTTTTTCATCGACAATAGAAGGTGCTTTACTCATCAAATCTGATGCACTAGCGGTTTTAGGAAAAGCAATAACATCTTTAATATTAGTCGTATTACTTAAAATCATAACTAATCTTTCTAGACCTAAAGCCAGTCCGCCATGAGGAGGAGTTCCATAGTCAAAAGCCTCTAAGAAAAATCCAAATTTTTCTTTGGCTTCTTCTAAAGAAAAACCTAATGCTTCAAACATTTTCTTTTGAATAGCTGCTTGATGGATCCTAATACTTCCACCACCTACTTCATAACCATTTAAAACAATATCATAAGCCTTAGCCTTACAATGTTCTTTATCAGTTAAAAGCATATCTACATCACTATCTTTAGGAGCCGTAAATGGATGATGGCAAGCCATATATCTATTTTCTTCATCACTCCATTCAAAAACTGGAAAATCAGTCACCCATAAAAAGGAATATTTATTAGTATCTATCAAATTAAAATCTTTAGCCAATCTATTTCTTAATTCACCTAAAGCAATATTGGCCACCTTTTTTTTGTCACAAACAAAGAAAATTACATCTTTGTTTTTTAAATTCAATTGTTCCTTTAAACATTTCTTTTCATTATCATTTAAAAATTTAGAAATACCACCATTATATTCATCATTATATTTAGTCCAAGCCAAACCTTTAGCCTTATATACTTTGACAAATTCAGTATATTCATCTATTTTTTTTCTCGTTAATAAATCACTTTGATCATTGATAACTAAACATTTGATAATTCCATCTTTTAAAGCCTCTTTAAAAACTGTAAAATCACTATCTTTAAAAATATCTGAAACATCATGTAAAGGTAAATCAAATCTTAAATCAGGTTTATCACTTCCATATTTATCCATCGCTTCATCATAAGTCATTCTTAAAAAAGGAAGTTCTAATTCAATATTTTTTATTTTGGAAAAAATACTTTTCATCATTCCTTCGATAATATCTTGAATATCTTTTTCTTCAATAAAACTCATTTCCATATCTATTTGAGTAAACTCTGGTTGTCTATCCGCTCTTAAATCTTCATCCCTAAAACATCTAGCCACTTGATAATATCTTTCCATACCACCTATCATAAGCAATTGTTTAAATATTTGGGGTGATTGTGGTAAAGCATAAAATTTATGTTTGTTTACTCGACTTGGTACTAGATAATCTCTAGCTCCTTCAGGTGTTGATTTACAAAGAATAGGAGTTTCTACTTCAATAAAATCATGGTCATTTAAATATTCTCTAATAGTTTTAACTATTTCATGCCGTAAAATAATTTTTTCTTTTAAACTATTTCTTCTTAAATCTAAATAACGATATTTTAATCTGGTATCTTCTAAAGCCTTAACATCATCATTTATTTCAAAAGGTAAATCATTAGAAGTATTTAGTAATACTAAATCACTAACTTCTATTTCAATTTCTCCCGTTTTCAAATTAGGATTGGCTTTTTCTCTTAAAGCAACAGTTCCTGTTACTTTTAAAACACTTTCATTTTTTAAAGAACTCGCTAAAGAGTAATTATCATTTTCCGGTTTGATTAAAAGTTGAACAATTCCACTTCTATCTCTTAAATCAATAAATATAACGCCACCTAAATCTCTTTTTTTAGCCACCCAACCATATAAAGTAACTATAGAACCAACATCTTTTTTAGTAATATTCGCATTAAATATTTTCTTCATGATCATCCACCTCTAAATCATCTAAAAAATCTATCAATTTTTCAAACTTAATTTGATATTCTTCTTTGGTATGATTGTTTTTTATTTTTATAATATTTTTACTTATTTCTTCTTCACCAACAAAGGCAATATATTTAACATTCAATCTATCAATTTGTTTAAAATTACCTTTTAAGTTTCTATTTATATAATCAGTTTCCACCACAAAACCATTTAATCTTAAATATTGGACTAAACTAGCCACTTTATCTTTACAACTGATATCCATAGGAACTACATAAATATCTACTTCTTCTTTATCTAGTTCAATATTTTCATTGTGGATTACTTCTAAAAGTCTTTCCATCCCCAGAGCAAATCCTACTCCTTTAGTATCAGGCCCTCCTAAGTTTTTGACTAAATTATCATATCGTCCCCCACCACATAAAACGTTTTGATTGCCAAGACTTGGCATAAAAGCCTCCACTTCAAAAACAGTTTGTGTATAATAATCTAATCCTCTGACAATATTAGGGTTGACAACATATTCGATATCCATAGCCTTTAAATATTTTAAAACATCATTTAAATGGTTTTTACTTGGTTCATTTAAATAATCAATTGTTTTAGGGGCATTTTTAAAAAATTCTTTATCTTTATCTACTTTACAATCTAAAATTCTTAAAGGATTTTTTTGATATCTTTCTTTACAATCATCACATAATTCGTCTAAATATGGTTTAAAGTAATCTAGTAAAGCCTGACGATATTTTTCTTTGCTTTCTTGATCCCCTAATGAGTTAATCATAACTTTTACATTTTTAAGACCTAACATTTTATAAAAGTTAACTGGTATACTTATAACTTCAGCATCAGTATAGGCATCAGTATCCCCAAATACTTCAACACCAATTTGGTAAAATTCCCGATATCTACCGGCTTGTGGTCGTTCATAACGATACATTGAACCCATGTACCATGTTTTAATCGGTTGATTAGAATCGGCATACATTTTGTTTTCTATAAAACTGCGAACTACTCCCGCTGTTCCTTCTGGTCTTAAAGTTAAATCTCTATTTCCTTTATCTTTAAAATCATAAGTTTCCTTTTTTACAATATCGCTAGTTTCTCCTACTCCCCGATGAAACAAAGTACTGGCTTCAAAGACAGGGGTTCTAATATATTTGTAGTTATATTTTTCCATAATACTCGCAAATAATTTTTCTAAGTATCTTACTTCTAAACCTAATTTACCAGTAACATCATAAGTTCCTTTTGGCTTTTGTATCATTTTACCAACTCCTTTTTAAAAACCAATTTTTTTAACTTTTTCTTTATATTTTATTTGTTCGGATATATCTTCAAAATCTTCTTTTCTTAAAGTTATCAATTTTTCTATATCATCGATATTTTTACAATTTAAAGCATGGCGAATTATAGCCTTATCAAATAGTTTATTTATATATCTAGCATTCCCATAGTTTGGAGTATTTTTAGCCTCAATTATCATGTTTTTAACAGTTTCTATTACTTCTTTTTCTTGTTTAAAACCATGTTTATTTAATTTGTAATTCCAAATATTTATAAGTTCTTCTAAGGTAAAGTCTTCAAATTTATAAAAACTTCCAATTCTAGATTCTAAACCCGGATTCATTTTTAACAAGTCTTGCATTTCTTGTTTGTAACCCGCTAAAATAAAAACTGACTCATGTTTTTCCATTTCTTTTAGTATTTCCACTAAGGCTTCATCCGCAAAGCGATTGTACTCTAAAGCAAAAGCATACGCTTCATCGATAAATATTAAACTTCCCCGAAAATCATCTAATAGTTTTTTAGTTTTAATAGCCGTTTCTCCAACGTGATTAGATATAAAATCACTAGCAGTTACTTCGACTAAAATTGGACTTTCTATTAAGTTTAATCCATATAAAATATCGGTTAAAAGACGAGCCACGGTAGTTTTTCCCGTCCCAGGATTACCATAAAAAATCATATTTAAATTTGGATCTTCTAATGATGTATGTTCAAATACTTTTTGATAAAATTCCAAGTAACCTATCCAAGTCGTTACTTCTTTTTTGATATTCTCTAAACCAATTAACTTATTTAATTTTTCTAAAGAAGTATTGTAATTTTTTTCTACATCCAAATATTCAACTTCTGGTACATAACTACTTCTTTTTTCTCCTAAGTTATCCCACATGTTTTGAATTGTTTGATATATTGGACTAAAAATTGTTTTTAATTCTTCTATGTCACCATTTTCGATTTTTTCTTTCCATTCGTTTAAGCATTTTGAAGGTATCATACAGTATTCATTACAAGCAATTTGCTTGGTAAATTCTTCAACATCTATTCTTTTAGAATATATTTTACCTTCAATGACAGAAGTTACTAAAAAGTATTCTTTAGCCATGGACAAAAATTTTTCTTTTTTTTCTTCCATATCCTTAACATCAGGAAAGATTTCATCTAACATTTTTTTAGATACTAATAAATCACATATTATATTTTGATTTATATCATCATCAAAACTTAGATAAATATTATCTTTAGTTTTTATTCCTACTTTGTCATCTTGCGTAAATTTTTCTCCTTCCACCACCGTTTGTGGTTTCCAAAAATTAACTTTATCAGTTATTCCATTTTCTTGTTTAAAAAATAAGACTCCTAAAAATTCTTCCATAATATCCCCCAATCTAAAAAAAATAAAAAAGCTTAAATTTAAGGACGAACTTGCCGTGGTGCCACCTTAATTTATAGCTTTTGCTACCTTTTTTCTTTAACGCAGAATTACGTTTGTCTTATATGTTTGATGTCTTTCTTTTGATTTTGATAAAATGTTTCCACCAACCACATTCTCTCTATTTATAAAATCAAAGTACTTTTTCAAACAGACATTAAGTAAATTATATCTTTTTTTTTTATTTTTGACAAGTATTTTTATTTGATTTCTTATTTCGACATTTTTCTCCATTTTATAGTTTATAATACTATCTTTAAGAGATGTACTATCTCTATCAACACTTTTTTATCCACTAAAATATATCAAATGTTTTGGGACATACTTCCTTTCTTTAAGTTTTATAGTACATCTCTTTATATATAAAGGTACAGTTTATGCTGTACCACTTTTGTTCTTTAAATATTTAAAAACCTAGATAGTAATGAACTGTCAATTTTTTTATCTTACCATCATGTAGTTCGGTTTTATATCCCGCCCCATTTCTATATAATGGGGTGTTTACATCTTCTTTTCCATTTACTATTACTTCCCCTTTTTTTCTTTCTTGATATTCATCCCCCAAAAAATTATTCCAAAAATTTTCAAAATTTTTAGAAAATTCTGAAATTTCCTTTTCCTTAGGAGTCTGAATTTGTCTTATCAATTCTTCCCTAACCATTTTAGCGGTAACAGTTCCTTTAACCTCAATATCAAAAATTTTGTGATAATCATCTTTTTTACATAAGAAATTCAAACAAGGATCTAATACATATTCTACACCATTAAAATTAAAGCATATCCAAGAATGATAATATTTTTTAGTTTTTTCTTCAAATTTTAGATTTCCTCTTTCAATATAATCATCATCATTGAAAAAGACGATTGCTGATTCAGTTGTTTGCCAACACCATCCTTCAAGTTTTCCAGACGACATCAATTCCAATATTGTCCCTTGATAATCCCCCAAAACTTCTATATATAAATCACTTAATCGGTTAATTAAATATTCTATAATTTTAGGATCTATTCTTTTAGAATTTAAAATTTTAAATTTTTCTTCCTTAGTTAAATCTTTTTTATTACTTAATACTTCATTAATTCCAAACATTCTTTATTTATCCCCCTATATTAGTTTTAATAATTTCCTAGTTACTATAATTATTTATATTGATAATCCTTTTTATCATTGTCCCAAGAATTAGGTTTATAAACTGTACCAACAAACCATATTTCATTGGTATTTTTATCCTTTATCAAATACATAAAAGGTTTATTTATTTCTATTACAACCGGCTTATCTTCACTTGGTTCTATTCCATCAGTCACATAAATAACTGTTGCGGCAGCCGCTTTAACACCTTTTTCCGAAAAGTCAATATTAGCCTTGTGTAAAGCCCCACCTACCCAAAATGGTTTTTTATCGGTCATATTGGAAAAATCCGCTAAATTTTTATTAAAAGCATCGACAATTCCTAATTTTTTCAAATCACTTTCCAACTCTAACTTATAATCATAAGAAAACCTTGGAACCAAAATAGATAAACCATTGGGGGTTTCAGAGGCTAATTTTAATTTATTAGTAATACTTTCTAATGTGTCAGCCTGAATATTTTCGATATAATCAGATAAACTGCCATTGGGCATAATAGCGACAAATTCCATTTGATTATCTTCATACTTTTCTAAATCCATTGTTAAAACAGTTACACTATCATCTTGATAATAAGCAACATCATCACTTTTAGTTTTTTTATTCATTGTAGTGGCATTCATTTCTTTATTATTTTCTAAATAAAAAGTTTTTCCATGAGTATTTTTTTCTTCAAACGAATTCTTCCAAGCCATGTCAATAGCTAAAGCATTTATTAAAAACATTTTATTATCCGGATTAGTCACTACACTATCTTGTAATAAATTTTTGATTTGACCAAAAGTTTTATTTTCAATCCAATTATTAACATTTTTAGCACTTTTAAAATTATCATATTTTATTTCCGCATTATATTTACTAACTAAATTATTACTATATTCATCTTTTATATTATTGGCATAACTCTTTTTAATATATAAAGCATTCGCTAAAGATAACACATTATTTATATTATTATACTTCCCTAAGTTAGTATTTTGGATTGCCTTTTTAATTTGACTTTTAGTATCACCACTAGCGCCATCATTTAACATTTGTAAAGCATACTTTATAGATAAAGGACTATAAACCATATTTTCTTTTTTATTTTCCATCTTTAAAAATTGAAAAGAAAAGTTTACATCATCATAATTCAATTTGATACTGGTAGCTGGTTCATCTTTAGGAGTTTCTATTTTTTCACTTTTTTCCAATTTTTTGTTTCTTGTTATCAATAACATTCCACTAACAAATACTAATAAAACTATTACTATAGATAGTATTACAAAACTATTTTTTTTCATTTAAAATTTCACTTTCCTTACTCTTTTTTTAAAAATATCCAACAATCCTTTAATTTTTTAAAATTTTTCTTTTTCTTTCTTTTCTCCCCTGTAATTTAAAAGCAATATCTTCCTTAAAATATTTATATGTTGCGATAATAATAATAGCAACCGGGAACGAAATAATAATTCCTAGCATTCCAAACAATATTCCTCCCGCAAATATTGAAAAAATCACAATCAAAGGGTGAACATTATTAGTTTTACCATAAACAAGAGGGTTGATAACATATCCATCAATACCAGAAAGTAAAGCAAAAGTTACACACGTTCTAACAAACAAAGCCGGACTTACCACAAAAGACGTAATAGCCGCTACTATATTGACAAACATCCCCCCAAAATAAGGAATAAAACCAGCGATGGCCGCTAAGAAACCTAACAATAAAGCATTGGGATGGCCAATAATTTTATAAGCAAGGGAATATTCGAAAAAAGTAATAAACATAACTTCTAACATACCGGTTAAATAACTTTTCATTTCTCTATCTAAAATTGACACATAACGATATACCTTAATAGATTTTTTATGTAAATACTTTCCTATTGTCTCCCTAATATTAGGCATTTCAATCAAAAAGTAAATAGCTGATGATATAACTATAAAAGCTGTCGCAACATATCCTAAAGATACATTGATAACTCTTATGGCTCCAGTAGATACATATTGACTAATCTTTCCAATCACATTAGAAAAACCATCATTCAAAACTGATTGTAAAGCCCCAAAATCAAACCTATACTTCGTACCAATTTCCCCGATAAAAGTCATAATTAAATCCGACAAAACCTTAATTTGATCTAAAAGTAATGGGAAAACAAGTGCCACTACAATTCCTATCAAAACAAATATAGTTAAAACGACAATTCCCGCTGACATACCTTTAGATAACCCTTTTTTCATAAGCATTTTCATAAAAGGATATAGAGCATACGCTAAAACAAAAGCCAAGAAAAAAGGCAGAATTATTTGACCGATTTTATTAAATAAACCAATCCATAAATTACCCGTATGATACATAAGGTAAATAATGAGTACTAATAAAGCCGTATTTACTAACTTATAATCCAATTTATTTTTCATCATAAAAATTAATTCCTTTCTAGTATTATTGTAACTGGTCCATCATTGGTAATATGACATTCCATATCCGCCCCAAAAATACCAGTTTCTACATGAACATGTTTTTTCAAAGTATCATTAAATAAATCATACAAAATGGTTGCTTGTTTAGAATCTAAAGCATTTACGTAACTAGGACGATTCCCTTTTTTCGCATCACCATATAAAGTAAATTGGGATATACTAAGTATCTCTTTATTATCTTGGTCTAATAATGACTTATTCATTACTCCCTTAGAATCTTCAAAAATCCGCAGATTCAATACTTTATTTACCATATAATCAATTTGTTCTTTGGAATCGCCTTCCGTAAAACCAACTAATAAAACTAAACCCGAATTTATTTTACCTACGACTTTTCCTTTTACCAAAACCTTAGAGGCTAAACTGCGCATAACTACTACTTTCATGATACCTTCCTATCTATTTCTACAATATCCGATAATTGTTTTAAATCGACTAAAAATTTTTTTAGTTGTTCTAAATTATTAACCATAACAGTCATATTGTAAATGATATAATTATCATATTTTTTACTATTCATACTTTGAATAATAACATTAGAAATAGATGTTTTAGAAACGACATCAACTAACAATTTTTCATTAAATATCGCTTTAATATAAATATCCGCTGGATACCTTTTAGAAATACTATCATTCCAAGATACCTCGATAGTTCTATTTAAATCATGGATATTAGTACAATCTTTCCTATGAACATTTATTCCATCCCCTTTAGTAACATAACCTATAATTTCATCACCAGGGATAGGGCGACAACAAGATGAAATGTTAACTTTGATATTATCTATACCACTAACAATAATTTCATTTTTAATTTTGGGTGTTTCAACATCATTTTGTTTTGCCTTCTCAATTACTTGTTCTTCCTTAGTATTAGTAGTATTTAAAATACAATTTATGATAGAACCAGTTTGAATATTACCAGCCCCGATATTGATATAAACATCGTCCATACTGTTTTGTTTAAACTCTTCTAATATTTTACTAGTATTTTCATTAGATAAAAATTCATTGATAGATAGTTTTTTCTTTCTTAAATCCTTTATTAGTTGTTCTTCCCCTTTTTTCCTTTTTTCATCCTTATCTATTTTATTGAAAAAACTTTTTATTTTATTTTTCGCTCCATTAGTTTTAACAAAACTAAGCCATTCATAACTAGGTCCTTTAGAACTTTTATTAGTATTTATTTTGACAACATCATTATCATGTAAAATATAATCTAAAGGAACAATACTACCATTTACCATAGCCCCAACTGTTTTATTTCCAATATCACTGTGAATTCGATAAGCAAAATCAATCGGCGTCGAACCGAGCGGTAATTCAATTACATTACCATTAGGAGTATATACATAAACTACATCTTGAAACATTTCTTTTTGAACGGTTTTGACAAATTCTAAATCGCTATCTTCTTCTTGATTAAGTTCCAAAATGGACCTAAAAAACTGTAATCTTTTTTCTAAAATACTCTTTCCCCCGATACCCCCTTCTTTGTAAGAAAAGTGGGAAGCAATACCCCGTTCGGCAATTTCATCCATTTCATAAGTTCTAATTTGAATTTCAAACATTTCATCAAAAACCCCATAAACAGTTGTATGTAAAGACTGATACATATTGGCTTTGGGCATGGCAATAAAATCTTTAAAACGTTTAGGTATCGGTTTATATTTAGCGTGAATTATTCCCATTACTTGATAACATTCGGGAATAGTATTTACAAAAACTCTTAAGGCTAAAATATCATAAATATCTTCAAATCTTTTACCTCTTTCTAATTTTTTATAAATACCAAAAATACTTTTACTACGTCCTTTAATTGAAAATTCTATATTGTGTTCCTTTAGTAATTTTTCTATTTCCTCTTGCATTTTTAAAACATAGTAATCCCTTTGTTCTTTAGTTTCATCTAATTTATCTAAAACAGCTTGATAAGCATCAGGTTTAGAGTATTTTAAAGATAAATCTTCTAATTCGGATTTCATTTTATTTAAACCGATTCCATGAGCAATTGGCGCATATATTTCAATAGTTTCTAAAGCCTTTTTCTTTTGTTTTTCTAAGGGCATAACATCCAAAGTTCGCATATTATGTAAGCGATCGGCTAATTTAATCATCAAAACCCGAACATCTTCACAAAGACCGACAATAATTTTTCTTTGATAATTTATTTTATCTACTTTACTAGTATCAAAATCCAATTTTGTTATTACATAAACCCCATTGACAATGGCGGCTATTTCTTCTCCAAAATTGGTTTCGATATCTTCTAAAGTATATTCGGCATTTTTTAAAACATCATGTAATATAGCGGCCGCTAGTGTTATCGCATCTACTTTATAATCACTTAATATTAAAGCAACATTTAAAGGGTGGGTTAAATAGTCTTCCCCATTCACTCTTTTCATATCTTGATAAACCAATTTCGCATATTCGTAGGCTTTTTTGATTAAATTAAAATCTTTATCTTCTAAATATGGTGTATGTTTTTTTAATTCTTCTAACGAAGTTATCATATCTTCCTCCTTTTAAGCGAAGAAAAGGTCGAGAAAAATCCGACCTTAACAGTTAATTCCTTTTATACTTTTTTCTTCTTTAGTATGTGGTTTCTTTTTAGTTTTACTACCCCATTTATTTTCTAATTTTTTCCAAATATAAGGAGCAATAAATAATGATGAATAAGTTCCTAAAATAATACCTAAAGCCATGGCTATATTAAAAGTATATATTGATTTTGAACCTAATATCATTAAACAAATTACTGGTATTAAAGTCGTTATTGATGTCACTAAACTACGATTTAAAACTTTGTTTATAGCAGTTGATGTTATATTGTCTAAATTTTCTTTTGATTTATTTTCTTTTAACTCTTTAATTAAATCAAATATAACAACCGTATCGTTTATCGAATATCCAAATATAGATAATAACGCGGCTATAAAGATTGTACTAACTTCTAGTTTTAATAAAGCAAATATCCCACAAACAATTAAAACATCATGTAGTAAAGCCACAATGGCACTTACCGCAAAACGGAAAGTAAAGCGGAAAGATATATATATAATAATTCCTAAAATAGCCAATAAGATAGAATATAAAGCATTTTTAACTAATTCTTTTTTTACTACATTTGATACTACTCCAATATCAACACTGGCTTCATATTTATCTGTAAGTTCATTTTTTAAATCAATTACTTCTTGTTCTTTTAAACTTTCGTTTAAGATAATACTAATATTATTATCACTAGTATCTTTTTCTCTTACTGTATATCCTTTTTCTTTTAAGGAATCAGCAATAGTATTTTGATTAGTGTTACTGTTTTTTATACTGATTGATGTTCCACCTTTAAAGTCGATTCCTAAGTTGAATTTATTGATACCAAATGATACTAAACCAATTGTAAATATTACTAAACTAACTACTACATAGCCAAAACGACTATGGAAAGATTTCTTTTTAGTTTTTTCATAGTTACCAATAAAAGCTGTTGGTTTATCTTTTAAGAATCCATTTTTGACAAATAGATTTAATAATAATCTAGTTAATCCTAACATAACTACTAAAGTAGCAAAGATACTAATCATCAACATAGTCGCAAATCCTTTAACACTACTTTCACCAAAGATAAATAGTATTACGGCTACTATAAAGGTAGTGATATTAGCATCTAAAATTGTCGCCAGTGATCCTTTATTTCCAATCAAATAAGCATCTTTTAATTTTTTACCTTGTCTTAATTCGTCTTTAATTCTTGAAAAGTTCAAGACATTGGCATCGATAGCCATTCCGATACCAAGTAACATAGCGGCAATTCCTGGTAAAGTTAATACTCCACCGATTAACCAGAAAATGAAGAAAGTCAAGAAGGTATAAACCAGTAAACTAACTGAGGCGATTACTCCAGAAAAGCGGTATATAATTATTACCATAATCATGATTATTAAAAGCCCAATTGCTCCAGCTATCAATGTATTTTTCAATGAATCGGCACCAAAGGATGCAGTTACAGTTTTAGATGATATTTCGGTTAGTTTAGTTTGTAAACTTCCTGAATTGATTAGTTCCGCTAAAGATTTTGCTTCTTCAGTGGTAAAGTTTCCTCTAATTATTACATCACTAGAAAAACCTTCTTCAACGGTAGCGGCAGAAATACAACGAGAATTTCCTAAACTTCCACAGTTAGCCTTTTCACTACTATAATGATCTAATCCGGCTTGAAAGTCTAACCAAATAACAATAGTATTTTCTTCGCTTTCACTAATTTCTTTAGTTACTTTATAAAAAGTGTCTTTATCTTTTACCGTTAAAGCCACCGCTGGTTTTCCAGTTTGGTTATCGGTTGTAAGTTTAGCACCTTTAATAACATTACTTTTCATAAGTAATTTATCTTTGGTATTTCTAAATGTCAAGTTAGCCACTTTACCAATTTGATTTCTCGCGGCATCTTGATCAGTTATTCCGGCTAATCCCACTCGGATTCTATCGGTTCCTTCAACGACTATTTCTGGTTCTGATACTCCTAAAACATCGACTCTTTTTAAAATTGTTTTATAAGTACTTGTTACCATATCTTCCGTTACTTTTTTACCATCGATACTATCAATTTTATATAATACTTCAAACCCACCTTGTAAATCTAAACCATATTTTAAGTTTTTAAATATTAAAGGAGTGGCTAGTATTACTAAAGCGATTAGTAATATTATTATAATTATAGGTTTTAAGTATCCTTTTATTCCACCTTGTTTTTTGTTTTTCTTTTTCATGTTTTCCTCCTACTCAAAGTATATATTCCTTTTTTTTATTTCTATTTGTTTTTTTAAATAACTATCTATTAGTACTTCATCAGCGTTAAGTATATCGCTAACCATTTGGTATAGTTCTAACTGTTTAGCATTTTGCCATTTGGTTTCTTCTAAGTAATTCCAGATGTCATTTTCATTTATATACGAGTATCCTTTTCTTTTTATTTCATCGCATTTTACTAGTAATGATGGTCTTACTAGTTTAAAAAGTTCTTCTAATGATTGGATATTCATTATATCACCACTTTCATATAAAAGGGATATATCACATATATATTATATATGAAACCAAAGATTTTGGAAAGGTTTTATGGTGATATTTATGAAAAAAAGTAGTTTTTTAAAGGCCACTTTGATTTTAATGGTAGGAGGATTTATTACTAAATTACTAGGAATGGTTATTAGGATTGTCACTTCTAGATATTTAGGAGTTACAGGAATTGGTATTCATTCCCTTTTAATGCCAACGTATAGTTTGTTTATCGCTTTAGCGTCGTTTGGTTTTCCAATCGCCATTTCTAAACTAGTTGCGGAAAATAAGTTTTCTAGTCAAAAGTTAGTGGCTTCTATTTTACCTTTTTCTTTAGTTTTAGATTTTATTTTAATTTTACTTTTAGTTTTTAATGGTCATTTTATTGCCGATAATCTTTTACATAATTCTTTAACTTTTTATGGTTTAATAGCCATCGGTTTAACTTTACCTTTTATTAGTATTTCTTCTCTTTTAAGAGGTTATTATTTTGGTAAAGAGCGAATGCTTATTCATGTTGTCTCTAATGTTATTGAGGATATTATAAGATTGTTTTTACTGGTTATAGGTATTCCTTTTTTTATGAAATTTGGGGTTGAATTTGCGGTATTTTTTGTTATTTTTTCTAATATTGCTTCGGAAATCAGTTCGATTATTATTTTAATTTTCGGTTTACCTAATAAGTTAGTTATTGATAAAAAGGATTTTAAACCGCAAAAAAAATACTTATCAAAAGTATTTTCTATTTCGATTCCCACTGTTGCTTCTAGGTTAATTGGCAATATTGGTTACTTTTTAGAACCTATTTTATTTACTACCATTTTACTTTTTAAAGGTTTTACTAATCAAGATATAACTTTAGAGTATGGTGTTATTTCTGGTTTTGTTTTACCTTTAATTTTAATTCCTTCTTTTTTTACGATGGCTATTAGTCAAGCCCTAATTCCGACAATTTCTAAATATTTAGCCATTGGTAAAAAGAGACTAGCTAAAAAAAGATTTAATCAAGCGATTTTTATTTCTTTATTTATTGGTATTATTTTTACTTTTATTTTTGAACTTTTCCCAGGCCAATTACTTTATCTTTTATATCACAACACGGATGGAATTTTTTATGTTAGAATTTTAGCGCCTATTTGTTTATTGCAATATATTCAAACACCACTAGCCTCTACTTTACAAGCCATGGATAAATCTAAGGAAGCCTTTACTTCTACTTTAGTAGGTACTATTATTAAGATTTTTACTTTAATTATCGGTTGTTATTTCTTTAATGTTTGGGGTCTTATTTTATCTATTTGTCTAGGTATTATTTATGTGACTATTATTCAGTATCATAAAGTTAAAAAATTTTTATGATTTTTCTTTTTTTATTTTAAATGGTGGTTCTTCTATTACTCTTTTTTCAATATAATCATCATATACATTTATGATAAGTTTAACTCTTTTAATTTCTTTTTCTTCACTGTTATTTTCTTCTTTGTTATTTTCTTCTTTATTCAATTTTGGCTTCACCTCCTAACGCTTAGTTCCATAGACTATCAAATTAAATGGAGGTTGTAAATAGATTCGACAATAGATGACAAAACTAGTCAAAAATTATTTAAATTTTAACATAATATATCATCAACTTCTTTTTAATTGGCATTTTTAAAATTTATGATAATTTTTTTGTCATATCTATAAGTCTATTATGATAACCATTTTTTTCATAAAAGTTAATAGCATTCTCATTATATCCGAACACACCCAGTAAAACATCTTTGCAGCCACTTTCAATTAAAAACTTTTCCATGGAATCTAATAAGATCTTTCCATATCCTTTGAATCTACAATTTTTTGTCACAACCAATTCCGTAATTCTACCTCTTTTAGGTGCTTGAAAATCATATTCCAAAATTTCATTATTATTTATTATTCCAACTACTAATCCAAGTATTTTTTTATCTTCTTTATATAATAACATTTTTCCTTTATATTTTTTTATTTCTTCCAATGTTTTTTTTAAATACTCTTCTCTATAATTTTCTGTTAAAATACTATACTTTTCTTTATCAATACTTACAATATATTCTTGTAATTCAACTAATAAATCTTTAACATCTTCATCATATTGACTATCATACTCAATTATCATTTTAACTACTTCTCCTTTTATAAAATTTATTTCCAACTTAATATTAACATCTTTTAATTTAAATATCAATTTTTTTATTTTATAACAATATTTCGACATGATTTGACTTTCTACAGTTTTATAATACAGCATCGAGATATACTCTTACTTTCTCAGGGGGTATTCGGTATTTCCCTTTCTATTTTAATTTTAAATTTTAATAGAAAGGTGGTGGGGCTTATGAATATATACTTTGTAAGCTATAAAAAATATAACACCAACTTGTTTCACATCATTGTCATTGTTATACTTTTTTACACCTTGTTTTTTCTTAATAAAAAGAAATAAATAGAAAAAACCGTTTTCCTGTGAAAGCGGTATTTTTCATTCAAAAACTTTTTGAAAGGGAAATACCATCAAGGGTATATCTCTTTTTTTGTGAAGTTCCCTTCACAACTTAATATTACCATACTTTATTTTAAATATCAATATTTTTTGTTTTTTAAACGACATTTCGACATGGTTTGACTTTCTATAATTTTATAATACATCATCGAGATATACTCTTACTTTCTCAGGGGGTATTCGGTATTTCCCTTTCTATTTTAATTTTAAATTTTAATAGAAAGGTGGTGGGGCTTATGAATATATACTTTGTAAGCTATAAAAAATATAACACCAACTTGTTTCACATCATTGTCATTGTTATACTTTTTTACACCTTGTTTTTTCTTAATAAAAAGAAATAAATAGAAAGCACCGTTTTCCTGTGAAAGCGGTGCTTTTCCTTAAACTAAATTTTTTAAGGGAAATACCATTAAGGGTATATCTCTTTTTTGTGAAGTTACCTTCACAACTTAATGTTATCATACTTTATTTTAAATATCAATATTTTTTGTTTTTTAAATGACATTTCGACATGGTTTGACTATCTACAATTTTATAATACCGTCTTAGATGTACTCTATTCAGGGGGAACTGTATTTTCTCTTTCTATTTTTAATTTAAATAGAAAGGATGATGCTTATGAAAATAAACTTTATAAGCCATAAATACTATAATAGTAGTAATCACAATCTATTCGACTGTGTTTATATATTCATTATATATTTAATCATCACTGTTATTTACAAAAATAAATAACTTTCGAAAATACCGTTCTTAACTGAACGGTATTTTTTCTCAACACATAAAGAGAAAATACTGTTTGAGTACATCTCTTTTTATGAAATTTCTTTCACAACTTAATATTACCATATTTTTTATTTTTAAACAAGCCCATATTTTTCTTTGAACAAAATATCAAACAAGTTTGATATGTATAACCTCACGATTATACTTTTCTACTTCTTAGAAGTCTCCTTCTC
>CANQHO010000012.1 GCA_947623815.1 uncultured Bacilli bacterium
TTGCCCCCCCCCGAATTTACGTTCGGTGTACATGCTTTTGTCTTTCATTTCTTCACTCCTTAATTCTATTTTGCACACTTAATTTAACTTTATTCTGTACAAAAAAATGCAAGATATTAGTCTCTACTATTATCTATATATAATATATCATAATTAAGTATTCACTTCAACATTTTTTAGTCAAAAAAAAATATGTCTATGTAAAGACATTTTTAATATTTTATATATTCTTTTATTTCAGTATATCCTTCTTCTAATAAAGTATTTTTGATTTTTGACAAAGTTTTTCTGATTAACCTTGATGTATATGACTGTGATATACCAAACATTTCACCAATTTCTTTAGTCACATAACATTTACCATAAAAACCTAAATAAAGTTTTAATATCTCCCTTGTTCTATCAGGTAAGTTAACAAATAATTCCATTATTCGATTTAAAAAATCATTTTGTTCATATACTAAGTAAGGATCAGTTTCTTTTTTTAAGCAAACATCATTTTCATCTATAGAAAGTAAAGAATCAGTAGTACTATGTTTGATATATTTATATTTATAAAACATCAACATCTGATTTCTTATACACTTAATTGCGTAATTTGGAAAATCGACATTTTTACTTAAATCAAAACTATCCACAGCTTTAATAAGACCAATTATTCCTTCCGAAACAAAATCTTTTAAATAAGAAGTATCGTATATATTCATTAACTTTAAAACATAAAAAACCAAACCAATATTATCAATAATTAAAATATCTCTCGATTTTCTATCCCCATTTTTATATTTTATAAAATAATCCTTATTTTCTTCTTTGGTTAAATGGTTAGTTGGAGCCGGTAAAATAAATAAATCATTATTAAACATAATATCACCATAGTGGGTATAATACCATTTTTATAGTTCAAAGTCAATAAAAACCATACAAGTGTATGGTTAATATCTAGTTAAAGTTCCTAATTTTCTTTCTACAACAATTGAATAACTATTGTTATTATAAGTAATGGTTATCAAAACTACATACCCTTCAGTTTTACCTTCATTACCTAATTGAATAGTCCCAGAACTTTCAGTCAAATCATAAGTAGTAGTATTTATAAAAGATAAAGTTTCCGTTAAATAAGTAATATAATTAGTTAAATCAGCCGTTACATTACTAATATTATTATAA
Organism: uncultured Bacilli bacterium; assembly: GCA_947623815.1. Lineage (GTDB taxonomy): Bacteria > Bacillota_I > Bacilli_A > RF39 > UBA660 > HGM10857. Next base: position 1,171 of record CANQHO010000012.1, read on the forward strand.
TTATAAGTTTTCTTTATTTCATCATTGTTATTTTCTACTTTGGTATCCTTAACACTTCTATTACCGACAATTGATGTAATGGAAGGAATAACTTCATCTTTTAATTGATATTGAGTTGGGGATTTGGTAGCTAAAAATAAATAGTAAGAAAAGACACTACCGGCTAACACCAAAAAGATGATAGCTAGGACTAATAAACCCGTATATTTTTTAGTTTCTTCATGAACTTCACTTGGTAACTTTCCCCTTGGATGTTCCGGCATATGGACAATAACTTCCGGTTCTTTGGTGTACTCACTAAGGGGAGCATCAGAAGCAGGTTTATCGATAATTTCCACATTTTGTTTAGGTATTTCACTAATACTACCGACAGTTTGTTGGTCCAATGCCACCACTTTATCTTGATTAGGTATTATTCCCTTTTTTTCATATAAAAACTGATCAGAAATTGGCATTTCGTTAAATGAAACATCATTAGTATTTGGTGGTAAATTAGTCTCTTCTACCGGTTTTATATCCTTAGAAGGTTCATTTATTTCAACCGGTGGTACCACTTCTTTTTCTTCGGAAACATTGTTAAAAGGTTGCAATAAAATATCACTATCGATAATTTCTGGAGTAGAAGCATTTTCTAAAGAATCTTCTAAAGTAAAATCTTGATATTCTGTTTTCGGTTCAACTGCATGTTTAACTGAATAATCGACCGTATAATTATCATTTACATATACATCATTTTTAGGCTCAATAGGTTTTGGGTTGGAAAAACTTATCCGTTCTTCATAATCATTAGGACTAGCGTCGATAGTCAAAATAGGGGCATCATCTTTTTCGTCCCCATAAATAGGGGTTTCAAAAACTGGCATCTCAATATTGTGACTAGATACCAAACTCCCACAGTGGGGACATATATATCTATCTTGTTCTATTTCTTTTTTACAATTTGGACATATCATAAAATCGCTCCTATCACTATAATACCTAACCCCTATTGTTTCATACTAGCGACAACTAGTTTATTATCTTCATGAATCAAGGTTAAATTGATAACCGTTGGATAACCTAAATCTTCCTTGTACGTTACTTTTAAACTGACATCAAAGGCTTCTTCATCTTCGACCCCGCTATCACTTTTATAAGTTCCTTTTTTAATATCGGTTACTTCGACATTAGTAATTGAAGGTAAATCTTGTTTTCTTTTACCATATGTATTATTTTCCACATATTTATAAACAGAACCTTTGGCCAGTTTTAAAAATGTTTCTTCAAATTTACTATAAACAAATTGTCTACCCCCGATATCATTTTTATTGATGGAAGCATCAAGGGAGTAAAAATCGGTAATAAAAAGTTGACTTACCAAAGAAGCATACGCTTCTTCATCGACTGTTTCATTTTCTTCCAACAATTTTTTTAATTGGTTAAATAAAGTTTTAAAATATTTGGAATCAGTTTCTTCTAGTTTATAACCATAATCATTAATTTCATTTAATACTTGAACTTGATTAGAATTGCCTTTTCCTTTTAAACTATTTTTGATATCGATGGCACAGTATATTAAAATACCAATTGTTACTATGAAAAATATTAAAACCAATGGCCAAGTTTTTAGTCTTCTTTTTTTTCTTTCCCTTCTCATTCACTATTCTCCTTCATTGTTACTTTTTGTTCTTCGTTTTCTTTGATTAAATCATATACAATTATCGAATCAGAAATCGATTTAACTTTTTCGGCATATTCATCTAATTCTTTTAATTCATCCATATTGACGGCTTCATTAGGATCTAATAATTTAAATTCACCTTTACTGTGGTTGTAATATACTTTATCGGTAATCCAATTACCACTGGCAAATATGACTATATTATTGTCCGTACTAAAAATATCATGTCCTAAAGCATAAGGATTTTTAAATCCTAACATGTTTCCTAAAGTTGGCTGAATATCATACATTCCCATTACTTTAGTTTGTTCACCTTTAATTTTCTTTTGTAAGGTTTTATCTTTAGTCCAAATGATGAATGGTACTTTTCTATTCATTTCATATTCATAGTAATCGATATCGTGATAATTAGGATCATCCTTACTTAAAACAGTATCAGTTTTATAGTCGTAATTATAAAGTCGCAAATATTCACTTTTCTTAAGTTTAGCATCATGATCACCATATATAACTAAAACGGTATTTTCTAAAAGGCCATTTTCATCAAGTTCTTTGACAAATTGACCAAGGGCTTCATCAGCATAATGGGCGGATTTAAAGTAATAACCTAATTTAGTTCCTTCCATATAAGGGGCAATTTTTTCTTCTTTGGTCATTTCATCTTGGTAATGATAACTGACATCAAAATCACTATAAGCCTGACCTTTATTATTAAATGGTGTATGATTACTAAGCATAATTAGATTACCAAAGAAATTGTCATGTTCTTCTTGAACTTTTTTAATTTTATCAATGGCTTGATGGAAGAAAGATTTATCCGATAACCCAAGTCCCACCACATCATCGATATTAAAGTCTTTATTGTAACAGTAAAAATAATCGTAACCTAAACTTTTATGAAGGGCTTGACGATTCCAAAATGAACAGTTGTTACCATGCATACTAAAGACATAATAGTTTTTTTGTTTTAAAAGTTTTTGAGTAGTTACATAATCTCTATCAAAGTAACTAATAGATACGGTTCCACTACTGGCGGGAAGCAAAGATGAGGAATTAGTAAATTCACTATCACTACTAGTTCCGACACTTTCTTGAGCATAAAAATTAGAAAAATACATTCCTTCACTGGCTAATTTTTTTAAGTTCGGAACAACATCTTTACCATTAAATGATTGATTAAGTAAAAATGTCTGCATACTTTCCGCATGGATCATAATGACATTTTTACCTTTTAAAATATTGGTATATTCATTATCTTTTGTTTCTTCTTGTTCTTTTTCACTATAAAATTCTCTAAATTTTTTAGCGGCTTCATCATAACCAAAAAGCGGATTTAATTTGGCTTGAACAGTCGCCACTAAATCGTTTACTTGATAGACTAAAATACCATATTTAGATACGATATATTCGCGATTCCACTGTTTATTTAACCGACTAATATCGGTAGATGTTAAAGTGGATATAAACATTCCTACTACAATTATTCCAACAGCCATGGTATTTAAGGCTCTTACTTTACCATTTTCTAATTTACTTACTCTTTTAAAGTATTGTTTTTTCTTTAAATAATGGTTGACACATATTAAAGCAATTATTTGGTAAAAAAAGATAAAGTCTTTAGCCTCCATAACGTTTTGGACAACGGCATCCCCAACATCAGATAATTGGGTAGATGTTTTTAATAAAGAAAAGGAAACAAATGATAAAAAGTTCGTATAATACATACTGTTGATAAAACAACAGATAGTTACTATTATCGACCAAGTGAAAAAATATTTAAATTGATGTTTGGGTTTGATGAAATAACCCCAAGAACCAACTATTAAAATAAAGCCGATATTAGCCAACAATGGACTGATATCCAAAGTTTTTAAGGTAAATAATTGCACTAATGTAGCACTTAAAACTGATGTTAGTAAAAATGTAAAGAACAAAATGTTGGTTTTGATATATTTAAATGCTGATTTATATATTTTTTTAAACATTGGTTTTATTTCTTTTAGTGTCTGTTTGGTTTTGTTTTCCATTACAACATCCACCTCTCTACCTATACAGTATAGCATGTTTTAGTTATTTTTTAAAGTTTATTTTGTCAATAATTTTTCAGATTGTCAATCGGATTTAGTTTTAAATATTTTTAATAGTCTTTTAAATAAGTTACCAGTTGAATAATTTAAGATACCTTCTTTATATATTGGTAAACCATATTTCAAAAATAATATGTTGGTTAAAACTTGTAAGATAATGGCGATTAAAACATCGATTATACCAATTTCTCCTAAGACGAGTAACGATGGGGCTATTATGGCGGATATAAATGGGATATATGACATTATTCTAATAAATAATGATCCGTGGAAAGTACTGGCCATAATTGCTAAATAATAACCGAATAATAATACCATCATAATAGGAGTTTGAATTTGTTGGAATTCTTCGGAACTAGTTGTGATACTGGCTAAAATACCGGCTAGTAATGAGTAACCGACAAAGGTTATTAAAACTAATATGATTATCAGTGGAATCCAAGTTATTATTTTACTTACAAAACCACTTCCCAACACACTGTTGGTCATTTCAATTATGGTATTGGTTAAAGCGGATGACGAACCAAATAAGTTTCTAATACCTAAGCCAATGCCTCCATATATAAATAATAAAATACCTTGTATTATTACAAATATGTTTCCGGCTAACATTTTAGAATAAAAATGGGCTTTAGGTGATACATTGGATATGATTATTTCCATTCCTTTAGTACTTTTTTCATCGTTTATTTCGGCACCAATCATTTGGATTAAAAAGACGGTAAGCATGAATATAGGCAATATTACAAAAGGAAATATGGTGGTCATAATCATGTTCATACTTTCATCTTCTGATTTTTTGTTTTTATCTAAATATTCTCTTTTTATTTCAATCGGACTAGATATTTTATCTAGTTCTTTTTGATCTATTTCGGATAAAGCCGTAGCAACACTTACTTTGGTTTGATTGATGGAACTAACCAGCATTTGATAGTCATAACTTTCCATATAATCGTTAGTAATAACGGTAACATCTAAAACGTTATTGATATCTTCTTTTATCCATACTCCAATTATTTTTTGGTTTTTTTTCATTTCGTTAACTAAATCATTTTTGGTTTTTTCGTATTTTTTGGTTTCAAAGTTACCTTGTTCGGCTAGACTACTGACATTTTCAATGTTGGATTTTAATATTTCATAGGAATAATTAGTTTCATCTAATATATAAATAGGGGTTGCACTAGCAAAGTCCCCACCAAAGGTAGATATTACATGATCGATATTTAATACTAAACATAGGACGATTAGTAAAAAGATATTTATTCCAATAAACCATTTACTTTTTATTTTTTTAAATAAACTGTTTTTGGTTAAGTATAAACATTTATTGACCATATGCTTCACCTACTTTGTCTAAAAATATTTCGTTTAAACTTGGTTCTTCTAAAACTATTTTCGTGATTGGGTATTTTTTTATTTCATCAAATACGGTTTTATATATATCTACATTGGCAATTTTTATTTGATATTCATCTCCTTGTTTAGTAATAGATATTACTCCTTCTATTTTTTTTATTTTTTCAATATCTATTTCTCCTCGAACAAAAATGTTCTTTTTTAAATAGGAATGTTTTATATCTTTTAAATTACCTTGTAAGACTGGTTTACCGTTTTTTAATACTACTAATTTTTTACAAAATTGTTCTACGTGTTCCATGCGATGGGAGGAAAATATAATCATACTTCCTTTTTTAGCCATTTGTTCTATTTCTTGACAAAATAGTTGGACATTAAAGGGATCTAGTCCCGCAAATGGTTCGTCTAATATTAGTAATTCGGGTTCGTTAATAAGGGCACTGATAAATTGGATTTTTTGTTGGTTTCCTTTACTTAGTTCTTTTATTTTTTTGTTTTTGTATTCTTTTATTTCAAATTTGTCTAGATAATAGTCTAATTTTTGGACTATGTCTTTTTCATTCATTCCTTTTAGTCTTCCATAAAATATGATTTGTTCTAAAACGGTTAGTTTAGTTAATAAACTTCTTTCTTCGGTTAAAAAACCTATTTTGTCAGTTAGATTATAATCTATTTTTTGGCCATTTAAGGTTATTTCCCCACTATTTGGGGTAAGAAGTCCCATAATCATTCGAAAGGTTGTGGTTTTACCGGCCCCATTGATACCTAGTAAACCAAATATTTCTCCTTTGTTTACTTCAAATGACAAATTATCAACGGCTTTAAAGTCACCATAGTATTTTGTTACATTTTTTACTTTTAACACATTATCACCTATTTTATTATATAAAAGTTGGTTTGTGGTTGTCAACTGACATAAAGATTCAAAAAAAATGTTTGTGAATTAACTCTCAAACATTTTTATATACCTTTTATATTAAAATACCAACGTTTTTTTGATGTTTTTATATAATTTATACTTATTTATATAAATTATATATTGTTTGATATATGGTGTTTTTATACCAAATAAAGGCATTTCACAAATTTCACAGATTGTAAATTTTCGCCAAAACGCTTGGTTATTCTTAAGCAAACCTTTTCTTTCCGGCGTTTTGGGGTTGAGATTTTTCGGTCTGCCTGGCTTGGGGTTGATTGTTTTACGCTGCGACTAAGTTGAATGCAGTTGATTGACTTTTTCCGTCTTTTCCATCGGCGGCGAATTTGACTCCAGATTTTAGAACTACGACTGGGCGCACCCCATACGAAATGGTGGTATTCCAATCCACACGCCGGTTGCTCGGATACCAAGCATACAAGTAGTAGTTATCATAGGCAGACGCCAGCCAATAGTATGATCCTATGTCTATCATGTCATTGTTATATCCACATGGTGTTGATTCTGTTTTTTTATAGCATGTACTGTTACTTCCTCCGTTGTCTGTTATTGTGTAATTGCTATTTTTATTTATTTGATAGGTTATTTTATTATAGTCTTCGTTTGTCATATAATGGACGCTCGATGCATATGTACTATTTCCGTATTTTGTCCATGCTTTACTATCTCCCGGACTACTTGATGTTGACGCCGTTTCTAGTATTTTTACACTCGCTGCTGATTCTCCATAAGCATGGTAGTAACATTCTGGGGTCCCTGCGTGGATTAGGGTTATTACTCCACTGCTGGATACATCTAGTACTCGCCAACCGTTGTATTTATTGGCATAACTACTATCTCTACAAGTTATACTTTGACTCTTGGCTTTTCCTGTGGCTGCGCTACTTGTTCCTACATAATATATATCAAATTTTCCTTGACTGCTTTGTGTGCTTGTTGCTACTCCGTAACTCTCTAACTTTCCTTCTTCCCATGTTGACTCATCTGGTTCATAATTAACATATGAACCAAAATCTGTTTCTAATGAGGGTTCCCTACTTTCTTCTTTTGGTGGTACTAATTCTCCTTCACTCTTTTCTCCCGTCCATGTCCCATCATAACTAAATTTATATCCATTTATTATTAAATCTTTTACACTACTTACATTTCCATTTTTATCAAATGTTATTGTCCCACTACTTGGTAAACTTCCTTTTACATCTAAAGTTAAAGCAGTTTCTCCACAGGTTAATACATTTCCTTTAGCTGTACAATCTCCTGTTATTTTATTTTTTCTATTTTCCATTAAATGGATTATTACTCCTTTTTCACTCGCTTCCACATATCCTATGGCACTACTTTTTGCGGCTCCGAATCTGGCATTTTCTATGATGTGTAGTATTATGGGTGTCGCTATCAACGCGATTACCGCTAGTATTACTATAACAGCCAAAAGTTCTATCAATGTAAATCCTTTCTTATTTTTTGTAAATTTGCCCCCCCCCGAATTTACGTTCGGTGTACATAGTTTTGTCTTTCATTTCTTCACTCCTTAATTCTATTTTGCACATTTAATTTAACATTATTCAGTACAAAAAAATACAAGATATTAGTTCTCTACTATATCTATATATACTATATCACAATTAAGTATTCATAACAACATTTTTTAGTCAAAAAATATATGTCTATGTAAAGACATTTTATTTTCAATTATTCCTCATCTTCCAAAAAATATTTTACCATTTTTTCATAATTATCTTGACTATTTAAGCAAGTATCAATTAAATAACCCTTTTCACTATTCATTTGATATTCTTTAATACCCCTAATATAAAAATATTTATTTCTATCTTCGATAAAAAATGGCATTATATCATTATATAAACATTCTCTAAACATAATCGTTCTACCTATCCTCCCATTTCCATCTTGAAAAGGATGAATCCGTTCAAACCTAACATGAAACTCAATTATATCTTCCAGACTTTTTTTAGGAATTTTATTATACCAATTAAGTAAATCTTTCATATCTTTTTCAACATTTTTAGGTAGTGATGTTGTAATAGAACCGACAAAATTTTTTTGACTTTTATAATCCCCTACCTTAAACCATTTTTTCTCATCATCATTTAATGTTCCATCTTTCAATATAAAATGAAACTTTTTTATCATATCTTCAGTTAATTTATCATCTATAGTTTCTACATGTATTTAAATAAAGTAAAATGATTTTTTGTTTCAATCGCCTCTTTTAAGATTATAACTTTATTAGTAGTTGCTAAAATGGTACCGTTATCATAAATACTAGCCGTTTCATCTAAAGTTATAGTTGAACCTTCTATGTAATTAGTACTATAAGTAAAATCCAACTGGGTTTTATGATATAAACTTCCCGATAAATTCATATTTTTTTGTTTAAGCAATGCTTCTTTTATTTTACTAACTTCCATTTTTATATCACTTTTTAATGCAAAAAAATACCATCCGGTATTTTTATAAAAACTATCCAATCGCAATTATTTTTAAATCATAACTACCATTGGGACTATCCACTTTAACAGTTTCTCCAACCTTTTTTCCTAAAATAGCTATCGCAAGTGGAGAAAGATTAGAAATCTTGTTTTGTAACGGATCGGCTTCCGTACTACCAACAATAGTATATTCATCTTGTTCATCATCATCGACATATTCAACTGTCACATGACTTCCAATAGATACTTTGTCAGTATCAGTTTTTTCAATAACAACAGCATTTTCTAACATAACTTCTAATTCTTTAATTCTGCCTTCAACTTCTCTTTGAGCAGCTCTAGCGGCATCATATTCCGCATTTTCTGATAAGTCTCCAAGAGATCTTGCTTCTTTTAAAGCTTCTATTACTTCTGGTCTTTTAACCTCTTTTAAATTTTGTAATTCATCTTTTAAATTTTGTAAACCTTCATCGGTTAAATAAATTTCTTTTGTATTTGCCATTATAATCGCCTCACTATAAATATTTTTTTAACGCTTAACATGATACTACTTTATAGTTTCTTTGTCAAGTCTTAAAATTTTTTTCTTATAATATCTAGGGGTTCTAAAACATAATCACAAGGAATATATACAATTTGCCTTGGATGATTAACCACCGAAATATTATTTTTATCAATATCTAAAATATCATTTATAGTATATGTATAATCATCATGATTAGGACCAAAAATAGTAATTTCATCGTTTTTTTCAAAATAATTTCGTTGTTCTATCTTCGCCATTTTATTTTCTTTATCATACTCTAAAACAATTCCTAAAAAATCTTGATTAGATACTTCTTCTCTGCCATTATAGTAACCACATTCTTCATTATTAGTGCCATCAAAAAATTGCACCACACTATCTCTATTAGCGCATCTTCTTAAAATTCTTTCTTCCTCTTTAGAAACTTGATAATTATTAGGATCTAAAAAATATCTATCAATGGCTTTTCTATAAATAGAAACAACTGTCGCAATATAATATATCGACCGCATTCTACCTTCAATTTTAAAAGATTCAACATTAAGTTCAATCAGTTCTTTTAACTTAGTAATTAAAGATAAATCTTTCGAACAAAAAGTAAAAGGTTTAACCGAATTGATATTTTCCATTTTGTCATTTAGTAAATCAAAATCCCACCGACAAATTTGACTACAACCACCCCGATTAGAATCCCGATTAGTTAAATAATTAGATAAAACACATCGTCCAGAAACTGAAGCACACATAGCCCCATGAATAAAACATTCCAGTTCAATATCGACATTATCTTTAATATACTTTATCTCATCATAAGAACATTCACGGGCTAAAACAACTCTAGAAACTCCTTCATTTTTAAAAAACTTGACAGTTTCTAAATTCATAGCCGATTGTTGGGTGGACAAATGAATTTCTAAAGAAGTATTTTTTCTAGCCAAATCAATTATATAAGGATCCGATACAATAATCGCATCTACCTTAATTTTTTCTAATTTTTTTAAATAAGGTAACAATTCTTTTACTTCCATTTCATGGGGAATAATATTGACCGTTACGTAAACTTTTTTATTTAAACTGTGGGCATAATCTACCCCTTCTTTTAAATCATCAAAAGTAAAATTTATGGCATTGGCCCGTAAATTTAAAGAAGGACCACCAACATATACCGCATCGGCCCCATAATGGATCGCCACTTTCAATCTTTCTAAATCACCGGCTGGTGCCAGTAGTTCTGGTTTTTTCATCTTTTTTTACCCGATAGATAGTATTTTGATGATAAAAACCAGTGGTGGTTTTATAATCTAAAGACCAATCTATCTTATCCTTTCCTAATTTTAAAGTATAATTTTTAATAGCCATTGTAACTATATCATCATCTAAAAAAGAACCGTTAAATACTAAATAATCAATATTCATTTCTTTTAAAGTTTGATATTCTAAATAAGCATTTAATACTTTACCATAATAAACATTTGTCCCATCTTCATTTTCTAAAACAATATGTTTAATACCTTCTTTTTCCATATAATACTTTTTAGAATCATCAGTAATATTAAAATGTTTAGAATAATTAGTTACTAAAAACCTTTTGGATACAAACATCGGTATATAACCAAATACTTGACAAAATAAAGTAACCGTTGTTTGTTTTCTAATTAGTTCAATTTCATCAATGGTTAATTCATTGGATAAAAAGGCCATACTATACCCTTTATCTTGCCAATAGTTAATAGTTTTGGCATTGACGGTCAAATGTTCTTGAGCCCACCCTAAAGGTTTTTTAAAATTTATTTTTTTAGTTAATTGTAATACCCCGGGATCAGCAATTAAAAGACCATTTATCGGATATTTATCTAGTTCTATTAAAAGAGGTTTTAGTTTTTCTAAATCTTTATCTTTCATATTTTTATTAACTAAAATAAAACATTCTTTAGTAGGATATTTTTTTATTAAATTACTAATATCAACAGGATTTAAAAAAACATTGGTATTGATAGCCATCGCATCTAAACCAACTATATAGCCATCAAAATAATCTATTTGTTTTTCTAAAGATTTTAAACTATCTGGTATCAATAAATTTTTCATTTATCTATATCCTCCTTTAATTTAACTCCAAAAATATAAGCAATATCTTTTAATTGATAAGTAGAAAGGATCAGTCCTTTTAAATTTTCTTTATTGACCATCAAACCTTCTAAATAACAATCGGATAAATCTAAGCCATTTAAAGACATTTCATGCCATTCGGTTTTAAAAAGTTTGGTTTCTTTAAAATCTAAATTTTTAAAATCGATATTTTGAAAAAAACTTTCTACTAGTTTACAATTATCAAAATTAACTTTCCGCCATTTTTGATTAGAAAATGATAAATAATTACCATTTAATTCTTGAAAATAAACCGATTTAAAATGGCAACTATCAAAAGTTACCCCTTGCATTTTACAGTTTTTAAAAGTACATTTTATAAAGCCACTATCGGAAAAATTAACATTTAAAAATACTGTTTCTTCAAAAGTACAATCGAAAAAAGAGGCTTTTTCAAAATTGCAGTTTTCTAAGACACATTTAACAACTTTACTTTTTTCTAAATCAAATAATTCAATATCTTTATCAGTTGTTTTAATATTTTCAAATATCCCGGTTTTAGTTTCTTCAATCCGCATTTTTTAACTCCAATTTTTGATAAATTTCCGCAAATTTTTCTAAAAAGTAATCAAGTTCTTTTTGGGTTGTTAAAGAAGATAAACTAATACGAATTCCAAAACTGGCTTGTTTTTCGGATTTAGTAACTTCTAATATTGCTTGGTTGATACCACTACCACTAGAACAAGCACTACCGGTTGAAACATATATATCTTCATTTTCTAAAGCATGTAATAATGTTTCTGGTTTAATATTTAAAACACTGATATTTAAAATATGGGGAATTGAATAAATATTAGAATTTATAAATAAATTGGGATAATTTTTTAAATGTTCTTTTAAATAGGTATTGTTTTCTTTTACTTTCAAATACTTTTTATCAATGTCATTTAAAGCTAGTCGCAAGGCTTTAGATATACTTACAATAAGCGGTAAGGCTGGAGTTCCACTGCGATATTTAGTCGTACTTTTTCCCCCGTGAATAAGGGGTTCTAAAGAAATAGATGGTTTTTTAATTAAAAGACCTATTCCTTTTAAACCATAAAATTTATGGGCGGATATACTACAAGTATCAATGTTTTCTAAACTGACTTTTTGTTTACCAATTATTTGCGTAGCATCCACATGAAAAAAGGCTTTGGTATTTTTTAAAAATTCCCCGATTTTTTCAATTGGTTGTTTAACACCAGTTTCACTATTTACCCAATTTATACATACTAAAATAGTATCATCTCGCATAATTTTTTTTAAATTGTCAATGGTAACTAAACCAAATTCATCAGTTTCTACATAGTCAATTATAAAACCTTGTTTTTCTAAAAAAGATAAGGTTTCATTAACTGATGAATGTTCCAATTTAGTGGTTATTATATGTTTACCTCTATTTTGATATTTATAACAAATTCCTTTAATAGCCGTATTATTTGCTTCGGTTGCTCCACTAGTATATATAATGGAATTAAAATCGACATTTAATAATTCGGCTATTTGCTTAGTTGCTTGACTTTCTAAATTTCTAGCCATTACTCCAAGTTTATGTAAAGAGTTGGGATTACCGATAAAATCTAGGCAAGTTTTATTAAAACTTTCTAAAACTTCTTTATCTACTTGGGTAGTGGCACTATAATCTAAATAAACCATAATCCTCCTTAAAAAAATGTTTTCCAAGGTTTGATTTTACCTTCTTGATATTTTTTATACAAGGCTAAAATATGACCTTGTTCGTTTAAAAATAATACCGTTTCTTTTTTATATTCATCCGGTAAAATCGCTCCATTTTTTATTTTTGCTTCCAGTTCTTTGGATACTTTTATTTGATAATAATTTTTAAATATTTTGTTTATGTCAACTAATTTATAGTCATTTTTTTCTATTTGTTCTAAAGTATAACTATCTTTTATATCAAAGTCACCTTGTTTAGTTCGTTTTAATTCCAATACAGTTCCAATGGTTCCCAAGTTAGCCGCGATATCTCTAACTAAACTGCGAATATAAGTTCCTTTAGATACGGTTGTTTTAATGGTAAATCTTATTTTTCCATCGCTATATGTAACATCGGATATTCTTTTTAAAGATTTAATTTCTACTTCTTTTTTGGGTAGTTCAACTTTTTGATTTTCTTTGGCATATTCGTATAGTCTTTTTCCTTTAACATGGATAGCGGAATATAATGGTACTTCTTGGTTATACGTTTTAGTCATTTCTTTTAAGGCTTGATCAATTTTATCTACCTTTACATCAACGTTTTCTTCTTTAATAATATGACCAGTTAAATCTAAGGTATCGGTTAAAGTACCAAGTTCAATTACGGCTTCATATTCTTTTTCTAAACTGGTAATCAACTCCACTAATTTGGTATATTTACCGATACATACGACTAAAACTCCGGTCGCAAAAGGATCTAAAGTTCCAGTATGACCAATTTTCTTTTCGTTTAATATTTTATTTAGTTTATTGACAACATCTCTACTGGTATAACCTGCTTTTTTATTGACGACAATAATTCCATTCATTATTCTTCCCACTCAAATTCTAAGTCCAATATTCTGACTATATCTTTATTTTTAGCCCCCATTTTTCTTAAAGCCTCATCGACCCCTAATTTTTTTAATTGGTAAGTGAAATGTTTAACTGATTCTTCGGTTTGAAATTTAGTCATTTTCAATATTTTTTCCACTTTTTTTCCGGAAATTACAAAGATGCCATTTTCTTTTTTGATTGTAAATGGTTCTTCTTCTTTAAATTCGTATACGACATGACTTTCATCTTTTTCAATCGGAACATTTTTAGGTATTGCACTTAACATACTTGCTAACTTAATCATGGCTTCATCAAGACCTTGATTAGTAGCGGCTGATATCGGTAATATTGGAACATCTTTAACTTCTTTTTTAAATTTTTCTAAGTTTTCTAAAGCCCCGGCTAAATCCATTTTGTTGGCTAAAATAAGTTGCGGTTTTTTCAATAAGTTTTTATCAAATTGTTCTAGTTCTTTATTGATTAAATGGTAATCGTCAAGGGGGGTTCTGCCTTCAAAACTACCCATATCGACAACGTGGGCAATTACTCTAGTTCTTTCGATATGTTTTAAAAAACGATCACCTAAACCTTGACCTAAGGAAGCCCCTTTTATTAGACCAGGTAAGTCAGCCATCACAAAAGAATTACCCGATTTAGGTTTAACTACTCCTAAATTAGGTACTATGGTTGTAAAGTGGTATTCGGCTATTTCTGGTTTAGAGGCTGATACCATAGATATGATGGTCGATTTACCAACACTAGGTAATCCGACTAAACCAACATCGGCTAATAGTTTTAATTCTGCTTTTATTTTAATATATTCCCCTGGTTCACCATTTTCACAATAAGCAGGAGCTGGATTGGAACGGGTGGCTAAAGAAATATTACCTCTTCCGCCTCTTCCTCCTTTCGCAACTATCACTTTATCGTCTTTATTTACTAAATCGGCTATTATTTGATTAGTTTCTAAGTTAGTAATAACGGTTCCCGGGGGAACTTTAATAATAATATCTTTGGCTTTTTTCCCATGTTTACCTTTTCCAAGACCGTTTTCGCCTCTAAGGCCTTTAACGATACGATGGTATTTTAAGTCGACTAAAGTATTAAGTCCTTCATCGACTTCAAAAATTATATCACTACCTTTGCCACCATTTCCGCCATAAGGGCCACCCATAGCTACATATTTTTCTCTTCTAAAGGCCATACAGCCATTTCCTCCATTACCGGCATAAAGTTCCATAGTTACTTCATCGATAAACATATAATCACCTCTTTTTATTTATAATCTAAATTCAAATTATCTATATACTCTAGAAAGTATAACGGTATATTGATGATTTTACCATCTTGTTTTAAGTTGTTTAAAGAAAAAATTGAAAATATAAATTCATTAACTGAAAATATTTGATTATCATATTAGAAATTTAAGCCAATTAAAGTATTTTCCAAGAAACTAAAAATATTTTATCAACCTTGTTGATATCTTTTTTTAAATCAATTAAAAACAACTTTTGGCATTCTAACTATTATATAGTATATTTTTAATTTTTCAAGTAGTTATTTTTCCAACTCACCTTGTTCCTTTTAAAATTAGTGGTTTTCTATTATCATCATTTTGCCAAACAAAAAGTTTTCTGTTATAAATCTTTCCATTTTTCATCACTTGTTTGTATTATATCACATTTTTGTAATAAAATTAGTACTTGTTATCACACTTTTGCATTAAATACTGTCAATATTATCACACTTTTGTTTATTTTTATACAATAAAACTGTTTAGAAATTTTCCAAACAGTTATTTATTATATAATTTATATTATACTACCAAGCTAAATTATTTATTAAAGTATTTTACTTTGGATTTCTTGTAACTGCCTTACTGGTATCTTAGTTACACTAGCTATCAAAGATATATCTAATCCATTTTTAAACATATTTTCTATTAAAAAATTTCTTTCTTCATCTTTTCCTTTTTTTAAAGCTTCTTCTACTTCTTGATTTTTTATCATGTCAGCCCATTTTTTCTCATCCCATTTTTCTACTATAAAATCTTCAAAACACATCTTTTTTACCTCCTTTATAAATTCATCTATTCTTTTTTTGTCCAAGACGTTAGATAATATTTCTTCTAATTCACTATATTTTTTAGCCGTTAACATGGCTAACCAAACGACATCTTTTCTTCTATCTCCATTATAATATAGGTTTCTATATTCTGCAAGATTTCTGATTACTATCTTAGGATTGGTACTTAATATTTGATTAGTCATTGTTCCTATACATACACCATCATCACCTAATGGTTCATCTTTAGTAGTATTAGTATTTAAATTTAATTGATAAACTTTATATTTATTGATATTTTCTAAGTCACTTCCTTTTTCAATACTAATAGTTCTTATTTTATAAGCATATGCTATATTTCTTTCAATTATATCTTTAAATCTTTCACTATTTATTTCAAAATCTACTAAATATTTATCATTTAAAGATACAAATAAATCAATATTTTTACTTTTTTCTTTAACATGATCAATTGGAAGTTCGACATTTTTTAAAGTTATTTTTTTAATTTTTATTTTTAATTTTAAAACATCCCTTAAAAACATACCTAAAATATCGGGATTTCTAATAAATAGTGATTTAATCAAAGCATCTGTAACTAATGGTATTTGTATATTATCCGGATACTTTTTACTTTCTTTTATTAGTCTGTTAATAGTTGCTTTTTTCATAATGAGTCTACCATCTTTCTATTTTTTCCTAACTTAAATGTTTTATAACTAGATAGTAATACTCTATTACATAATATTATTACAATTGATAATTATAAAATAATCAATAAAAATCTTGCACATTTAGACGACATAATTTATAATAAAGATAAAGAAAAAGAGATTGCTTGGGAAAAAGCAGTCAAAGCTACCACTTATGAAGAATTAGATAAACATTTAAAAATTATTTTATCTAAGGAAGAACAAGAACTATTTATAAGGGAGGAAAAAAAATTGAATAGTGATAATTTTTTAAAAGAATATTGGGAAAAAGAAGATGTCAACGAATATGTTAGACGGGTTGAAATTGCCCATGCCAAAGAAGAAGCAAAAGAAGAAGCAAAAAATGATACAACCAATGAATTTATCAAAAATATGTTAAAGAAAAATTTAGATTTATCTACTATATCTGAAATATCTGGTAAATCTAAAAAAGAAATAAAAACCTTACAAAAACAACTAATCAATTAAATGTAAAAATGTTTGGATACACTAATTCCAAACATTTTTTATAAGCTATTTTTAAAAATTAAACCAATTATTCTTTTATCAATTCATATTTTCCATTTTGATAAGATACACCATAATATTTAAATTGTAATAAAGCTTGAGTGACTTGATAATCTTCACTTATGGTAACATTACCACTAGTTGGATTAGTACCACTAAACTTTAATATATCATTTAAAGAATCCATTTCCCCATTTGGTTCATTAACTGAATAAATTCCCGCTTCTAAAGGTACTTCTTCATTTAAATCTTGTTTCAAAAAATACCTGTTAACTTCCGCAATATAAGTCCTAGCGTTTGCTAAAGCAGCATCTTGATCAGCTTTATCAGTTCTTTTATTAAAATCCAAAATTGCTATGGAAGATATTATAAGTAATAAGACAATTACCGCTAACATTTCAAGTAAAGTAAATCCTTTTTTCATTTCAATCTCCTTTTACTAACACTAATTCCATCCCCTATTTTATAAAACTTAGTTTCAAATTCGGGGTTCTCTTTTAAAAACTTAATATAAGCTTTTAATTTTTTTACTATTCCTTTAAGTCCTTTAGTAAGCTTATCTTCATCTAATAATAAAGTCCCATGAAAATCTAAATTATCACTTATTATAACTCCATCATCATTTAAATTTTTTTTAAATTTTTCAAAGAAACTGATATATTGTGCTTTAGCGGCATCGATAAATATCAAATCATATTTATCTTTTAAATCTACCTCTTTCGCATCTTTAAAAATTATATCTATCTGTTTATCTACTTGGTAATTTTTGATATTTTCTAAAGCTATTTTATACATATCACTATTTCTTTCAATGGTAGTTATTTTTATACTACTATCTATTTTAGCCATATTGATAGCCGAATAACCAATGGCGGTTCCTAACTCTAAAATTTTTTTTACCTTATGTTTTTTTATATAATCACATAAAAAGTTTATGCCATCTTTTTGCATAATCGGAACATTGTTTTTTAAAGCGTATTCTTCTAAGCGTTCCATATACCTTGCTCCTTCAATTTTTGAATAATTTTTAAATGCTCATTATAAGTTTTCGCAAAGTAAACTTTTTTATTGGTATCAGCTACAAAATAATAATAACTAGTTTTTTTAGGATTTAAAGCGGCTTCGATACTTTCAACACTAGGATTACATATCGGTCCAATTGGCAATTTACCATTTAAGGTTTTGCTCCTAGTATTATATGGGGTATAATCATACACTTTTCCTTTGATTGATTCCGTCAATTCTTTTTTTAATCCATAGTATGTAGTTACATCACTTTCTAGTCCCATATTTTTACTTAAACGGTTTTGAAAAACACTTGATACGCCTTGACGATCTTCTTTAGTTGAGGCTTCAAGTTCAATGACCGACGCTAAAGTAAGAACTTGATGAATATTATATTTACTTTTATTGAAAAGACTTTGATATTCTTTTAATTTGTTGTCCGTATTATCCAACATGGTTTTATAAATATCTTCAATACTGTCGTCATCTTTAAATTCATAAGTATCGGGATATAAATATCCTTCCAATGGGTAGTAAATATTTTTATTTAAAATTTCATCGGTTAAAAACCAATATTCATTGATTAAACTTTTTAAAAAGGTTTTATCGGCTCCAGTTTTATAAATATCTTCTTCTTCATATTTGGTATTATCGGCGATTAGTTTAACAACTTTTCGCATATGTAATCCCTCCGGAAAAGTGATTCTTCGGTGACTCAAATCTTTATCTGGTCCTTCGGTTAAAGTAGCTACAATATCTTTTACTGTCATATCTTGACTTAAAGGATAAGCTCCAACTTTAAGTTTTTCCTTGGGACTATGTAGTTTTATATATATTTTATAAACAAGAGTATTTTTGATTAAATTTTGTTTTTTTAATTTTTTAGCTAAAGAAGTATAATTGTCATTTTCCGTTACTTCAAAAGGAATTATTTCATCATTTGAACTAACTTTACCCAAATTTATTTTATAAAATAAGAGCATACTTATAAGTGTCAATATAATAAAAATTACTAAAACAATTAAAACAAATCTAAATATTTTTTTCTTGCTTACTACTCTAACAGTGGTCATAAAACTAGTAAGTTAAACTTACTTATTTTCTCCTTCTGTTACTGCAGATTGAACCTTATTTAAAACACTTTGTACCATAGCCCATTCTTGATCTGTTTCGATAGCTTCAAGTTGCATAGGTTCTTGGTTTGGTGTATAAATTGAAGCATATACCCTAGTAGATCCTGTTTCATCTTTTGAATTATCGGTATAAGCTATATAACTTTTATTAGTTTCTGGTGAATCAAAAGTAAATAAAACTTCGTATTCTACATCGTTTCCTTTTTCATCTTGTAAATGTATTGTCATATTATCAATATTATCCATTTTCATTCCTCTTTCTATCTAGATAGGTTTGCAGTATTATATTAGCTGCCACACTATCTATTTTTTGTTTTCTTTTTTTACGACTCATATCCGCTTCCAACAAATAATTGGTTGCTTCCATAGTTGATAAGCGTTCATCTTGTAATTCGACAGTTATTTTTAAATGTTTTTCTAACATTGAAGCAAAATTCATAGCTCTTTTGGCACTTTCTCCAATGGTGTTGTTCATATTTTTAGGTAAGCCTAAGACAATAGTTTGAACGGGATATTCTAGGACAATTTTTTTAACTTCTTCTAATAAATTTTCTAATTGTCCATTATATCTAATAACTTTTAAAGTATTAGCTATTATTCCAGTTTCATCGGATATGGAAACTCCTAATGTTTTAGTTCCTAAATCCAGTCCTAAATATCGCACTTTACCACTTCATTTACTAAAAGTTCTAATATTTTGTTTCGTTCGATCGAAGTAATTTTTTCTCTAGCATCTTGATAACTTGTTATGTATCCTGGATCACCACTCATCAAATATCCAACAATTTGATTGACGGGTTTATAACCTTTTTCTTCAAGACTTTTTACTACTTCTTTCAACATGTCTTTTATGTATGCATCTTTAAAAATCTGTCCATCGTATATTTTAGTCATATCCATATTAACACCTACCTTATGAATACAATATTATTTTAACATTCTTTTCTATAATGTGCAAGTTTTCTAATTAAATAACCTAATTGTAAATTAAATGTCAAATATAAGCTTTTGCTTTTAAGTAAAATACCAATAGATATTATTTTCTGTTAAACTAAAAATAAGGAGGAGGATTCATGGATACAAATAATTTAGAAAATAAAAAAAGTAATACCTTGGTTATAGTAATTCTAATTTTAATCATTTTAGGAGTAATAGCCTTAGTTTGTTATTTATTCTTTAGTAAAAAAGAAATGAAAAAAAATAATCAATCAGATATTTCCGTAGAAAAAGTTTCTATTAAACTAGATAATACTAAAGACTATGTTTATGATGCTACCTACAAATACAATAATAAATATACCGAGTATAGTTTTGATGAAGCCAAAAACAAAGTTGTTGTCAACAATGAGGTAACTGCTAAAGATAAAATAGAAACTCACAATGATTCAACATTATCATATAAGTATAATTCCACGGTTCAACACTTAGAAGATTTAAAGGTTCCCTATATCAATATTAACAGTGATGATGCGAAAAAAGTTAATCAAGAATTAGAAAAACTATATATGAGTTACGCTAAAAAATTTGATAATAATGCCGAACAAAAAGATGAAGATGGAGAATACTATGGACCGGATGTCATGTGTACCCAAGTATTGACTTATAAAAATTTTACATCGAATAATATTTTATCAATAGTTACTATCGATTACGGTGTTTGCACTTCCCAACCAATACAACAATATCATACTTATAATTTTGATTTAACTACTGGTAAACTATTATCCTATAAAGATATTTATACTAAAGTTGGTATAAAAGAAAATGAAATGGAAAATAAAGTGGAACAAGCTATTATAAATAAACAAAAAGAAATAATGAAAAATGATGATTACTTTGAAACCAATTTTGAAACTTTTAAAAATGAAAGTATTACTAATTATAAAAATTCTATTTATAATAACACCAATAAATATTATTTAGATAAAGATAATAAACTTAATATAATAACAACATTTAGTGTTCCAGCAGGTAGTGGAGAATATGATTATAACATTAAAATAAATTAGCCATCAAACATGGCTTTTTTTGTCAATAAAATGTCAAATATTAAATTTTATTTTTAAATAGACTATAAGCAGATATTATTTTTTGATAAAATTTAAAATAGAAGGAGGAGTATTCATGGAGAATAATAATATGAATAATAATTCAGAAAAGAAAAAAAATAATACCTTTATTTTCATAATTTTAGTTTTAATTATTTTAGGAGTAATCGCTTTAGTTTGTTATCTACTTTTCTTTAAAAACAAATTAAAAGAAAACGATATATCTATTATGATAGACCCTAATTCAAATATATTAAATAATGAAAATGATAATAAAAATACTGAAACTACACCAGAATCTAATTCAATTAAATTAAATAATACTAAAAATTATGTTTATGATGCTAATTATAAATATAATAGCAAATATTATAAATATGCTTATGCTAGTGAGGATGAAGATGATTATAATGTTGTTACAAATGACAAAGTAACTATTAAAGAGGTTAAAGATACTGTTAATACGGAAATTGGTAAATTTGATGTTTATGAAAATGTTCAATATTTAAAAGATTTAAAAGTACCTTATATCAATATCAATAGTGACGATGCGAAAAAAGTTAATCAGGAATTAGAAAAACTTTATATGAAGTATGCCAAACAATTTGATGAAAATGCTAGTGAAGGACTAATGTGTAGACTACTATTAAATTACAAAACTTATACTAATAATAATATTTTATCAATTATTGAGGTAGATAGTGAGCAATGCACTGATAATTGGCATATTAAATATTATACTTATAATTTTGATTTAACTACTGGTAAATTATTAACTTATAAAGACATTTATACTAAAGCTGGTATAAAAGAAAATGATATCGAAAATAAAGCAGAACAAGCTATTATAAGTAAACAAAAAGAAGAAATGGAAGACTATGAATATCCTGATAATTATCCAGATGGAACTAATTTCGATACTTATAAAAATGAAAGTATCAGTTATTATAAAAAAGCTGTCCAAAAAAATACTGTTAAATATTATTTAGGTGAAAATAATAAACTCAATATAATAACAACATTCAGCATCCCCGCTGGTATGGGTGAATTTGATTATAACATTAAAATAAATTAGCCATCAAACATGGCTTTTTTTGTCAACAAAATGTCAAATATTAACTTTTATTTTTAAATAGACTACAAGCAAATATTTTTTTGATATAATTTATAATAGAGAGAGGAGTATTTATGGATACTAATATAAACAATAATTTAGAAAACAAAAAAAGTAATGCCTTTGTTATCATAATTTTAATTTTAATTATTTTAGGAGCAATAGCTTTAGTTTGTTATTTATTTTTAAGTAAAAACAAATTAGAAAACAATAATCAATCAGATATTTCTGTAGAAAAAAATTCTATAAAATTAGATAATACCAAAGACTATGTTTACGATGCAGAATATAAATATAATAGTAAATATTATAGATATGCCCGTGTGTCTAAAGATGCTAGTACTGATAAAAAACTTGTTACTAATGAAAATGTCACTTTAAAAGATGAATATTTAAAAGTTAATGAAGATGATATTCCATTTCAAGTTAATAACAACGTTCAATATTTAAAAGATTTAAAAGTACCTTATATCAATATCAACAGCGATGATGCTAAAAAAGTCAACCAAGAATTAGAAAATTTATATATGGAATATGCTGAAGAATTTGATGAATCAGCCACCCCTGATATTGGAATAATGACTCATTTATTACTAAATTACAAAAAATACACTAATGGAAACGTTATATCTATCGTTGTTGTCGATGGTGCCCAAGCAACTGCTCCATGGTACTTTCAATACCATACCTACAATTTTGATATAACTACTGGTAAATTATTATCATATAAAGATGTTTATACTAAAGCAGGTATAAAAGAAAGTGATATTGATAAAAAAACAGAAACTGCTATTACTAACAAATTAAAAGAAAAATATAATCTTTATAAACTTGATGAAGTAAAAGACATTAAAGAAGCTAAATTTGATTATTTACTTAAAGAAAGTTTGGCCAATTATAAAAAAGAATTACAAAATAATACCTTCAAATATTATTTAGGAGAAAATGGAAAATTATTTGTCTTACCACTTTATGATCTTCCAATTGAAAACCAATATTACAATTACAATACACCTGTTAACTAAGCAAAAGACTATTTAGAAATTATCTAAATAGTCTTTAATTTATTAGTAAATCACTTATAAAATTAGCTATATCATACAATAAATCGTATATATAATAAAACATTTTAAATCTGTAATTTTTTTTATTTTCTAAATTAAGAATATATAAAACTTCATTTTGTTTATTTTCTTTTTTTACTTCAACATTATATCTTTCAAACCTTTTAATATATATACTTAAAAATTCACTTTCTTCTTTCGAATATAGCCATATATTTTGATTAGTAATATATACACTATTTTTTATAAAACTACGGTGATAAGGTAATATACTTTCAAAATTGACAATAGTGGTATCTATTTTATTTTTTTTATAATATTTTTTTAATTTTTTAAACTTTATTTGTTTAAACCTAGTACTACTTCCCTCTTCATCATTATCATCAATATCTTTACTTAACAATAAATCACAAAAAACTATCTTTTTATTTTTATCGATAGCTTTCAACATGTTTTCATCTTGAATACCAATACCTAAAACACTACCTTGTAATTTTTTTATTTTTCTTTCCATTATTTTTTCTATCATTTTATTATTTCCTTTACTACATAGTAGGCCATTAAAATACCAGCATAAGCAGGTACAAATAAAATACTACCCAAATCTTTAGTTTTAACTTCTTCGATACTAGATACAACCATTATTTTGTCTTTAATTTTTTCTTCTTTTTTCCATTTTCGTAATCTTTTAGCTATCGGATCATAACTAGTATTATCAAGTTCTGTAATAGTCAATTTAGTAGGATTTATTTTTTTAGCCGTTCCCATAGAACTTATACAAGGTATTTTATTTTTAATCCCATATTTAATTAAATTTTGTTTAGTTTTAATACTGTCACAAGCATCGACTATATAGTCTATTTTATATTTATCTAAAACACTTGTATCTTCTAAAAAAATAGGTAATTTAATAACTTTAGTATTACTTATATTGGTTATTCTTTTTTCCCATTCATCACATTTATATAACCCAATATTAGATTTACTGGCTATTATTTGTCTATTTAAATTACTTTCTTCAATAGTATCGTAATCAATTATAATCAAAGTACCTATTCCACATCTTGCCAAGGCTTCGACCGTATAACCACCAACCCCACCAAGTCCTACTACTAAAACCACTTTATTTTGTAATTTTTGGATATTTTTTTTACCAATCAAACTTTCTAATCTAGTTAAATAATCCATTTTATCACCATTTAAAGTATAATATAAATTATTGTTTTTGACAATATAAGTCATAGTTTTACCTATGACTTTATAAATAAATATCTATCAAAATTGGCTAAATCTTTTTCTACCCATATTTGACATTCAGGATAAATAGTATGAGCTATTTTTTTTAAAGTTTCTCCTTGACTAGCTCCTATTTCTAAAGCAATTAAAAATTGATCTTGAACTTTATCTTTACTTTGTTTTAATATTTCTTTTAGGATAAATAAACCATTATCTTTGGCGTATAAAGCGATACTAGGTTCATTTTTTTTAACGATATCCATGATTTCTTCATCGTAAGCAATATATGGTGGATTACTTACTATCACATCATATTTTTTAGGGATATTTTCTAATAAATTATTTTGATAAAAGTTGATATCACATTTTAAATTTGAAGCATTTTTTAAAGCAATTTTTAAAGCTTCTTTTGATATATCAACCGCATCGACTATATAGTTATTTAATTCTTTTTTTAAAGTTATGGCAATACAACCACTACCAGTTCCAATATCGATGATGTTTAAGTTTTTTTTATTCATGGTTTTAATGTTTTCAATTACTTTTTCTACTAAACCTTCG
This sequence comes from uncultured Bacilli bacterium, assembly GCA_947623815.1. Lineage (GTDB taxonomy): Bacteria > Bacillota_I > Bacilli_A > RF39 > UBA660 > HGM10857. The sequence goes on from CANQHO010000012.1 coordinate 26,300, forward strand.
GTTTCAAACCGGGGGATTAAAACATTTTCATCGATAATGAAGTTATACCCGTAAAAGTTGACATTTCCTACTATATATTGGACGGGTTTACCTTTTTTTAATTGTTCTAGGTTTTTTTTTAAATTTTTTTTATTTCCATATTTTTTTATATATTCAATATCTGTCATTATTCGCCTTTTAATTTCCGATTTTGATCTTCGGTTATCAATGCTTCGATGATACCGTCTAATTCTCCTTGCATAACTCTATCTAAAGAATTGGTAGTGTAACCAATTCTATGATCAGTTACTCGGTTTTGGGGATAGTTATAAGTTCTTATTTTTTCTGATCTATCTCCTGTTCCTATTTTACTTCTTCTTTCTTCGCCTAATTCTTTATCTCTTTCTTGTAGTTTTAAATCGTATAATCTAGTTTTTAATATTTTGATAGCCTTTTCTTTATTTTTTATTTGACTTCTTTCGGTTTGGGAATAGACGATGATTCCAGTGGGAATATGAGTAAGTCTAACAGCACTATCGGTAGTGTTTACTCCTTGTCCCCCACAACCACTACTTCTAGTTATGTCTATTCTAACTTCATTCATGTCTAATTCAAAGTCAAAATCTTCGGCTTCTGGCATAACTAAAACGGTTGCGGTTGAAGTATGAACTCGACCTTGGGTTTCGGTTACGGGTACTCTTTGAACGCGGTGGGCTCCGCTTTCATATTTTAATTTGGAATAAACGTTATCTCCTTTAACCATAAAACTGATTAAAGAGTAACCACCGGCTTCTTTGGCTTCTTCTTCTAGTATTTCTACATTCCAATTATTTTTATCACAGTATTTGTGATACATATCAAATAAGTCACCCGCAAAAATATTTCCTTCATCACCACCGGCAGCTCCTCTAATTTCAATGATAACATTTTTTAAATCATTGGGATCTTTAGGCAGTAATAATACTTCGATTTCTTTTTCTAATTTTTCAATTTTTTGATTTAATTCGTTTAATTCTTCTTTAGCCATTTCTTTTAGTTCTTCATCTTTGGTCATTTCTTCGGCTTGGGCTCTATCATCAAGTAGTTTTTTATAAGTTTGATAAGCATCGTAAGCATCTTTAAGGGTGGCCTGTTCTTTAGTTAGTTGTAAGGTTTTTTTTATGTCGGACAATACTTCTTCTTTCATTAGTTCATCGTTTAATTCTAAGTATCGATTTTCTATGGCCTGTAATCTTTCAATCACGTGAATCTTCCTTTCTTTAAAGATTATACTATAAATACTTTAGTTATTCAACCAAGTTATTTAAGTTTACGTTTTATATATGGTTTTAATAGTTCATTTACTTTTTCTTGGTTTTCTTTAGTTTTTTTATTACTTAATAAGTTTATTTCTCTAAGTATTTCTAAAGCATTATTTTCACTTTTAATTAAACTAGTCATATATAGTAAATAAGTATCTATTCCATTTTTATATCTAGCTTCTTTTAACTTGTTATCACATAGATAGTTTAAGGTATTACCATAATTAGGGTAAGTTATTTTAAAGTCTTTATCGATTTCTAAACATTCTACTTCGTTTATTAGTTCTTCCAATATCAATTCTTCTTTGTTGGAATAGTTAGGTATTATATTTTTAATGGTATAAAAGTTATCTTCATCTTGGTATTTTCTAGAGTTTAATAAAACGGTATATTTATAAAATCCTACTTGGACATTTATTTGTTGGTTTATTTTATCATATTTTAGATTGGCTACTTTCATATGCCCTAATTCATGTAACAATATACTTTGGGCTATTTTTTTATCATTGTCATTCATGGATAACCATTTTTGATTAGTTACATTTAAGTGAATAATATTGTATATGCTTTGGTAGTTACCATATATTCCATCAAATAGTGGTGGATTGTTATATCTAAAGGTCAATGTTTTTAAGTTATTTGTTTGGTTACTTATAGGATATTCTTTTTTTTGGTTGTATTTAAAGTGTTTTATTATTAAATCGTTTATCCAATATTTTATATCAAAGGCTAGTTTTTTAGAAAAGTATGTGGTTTCAAGTTCACCTTTTTTTAGTTTTTCTTGGATATATGATGGTGGATTTTTAATATCAAATTCAAATAGTTTATTAAAAAAATAAATACCATTTTTATCATAGTTAGTGAAGTATTTTTTTTCTTTGGTTATTAAGTCTATCCCTATATAACCTAATCCTACGTTATTATTTTTTATTTTTTCTATTAGTAATATTTCCATTTTATCACCGGTCTTGTTATTATAAAACAAAAGTTGATTTTTTTCAATTTAATTTTTAAAAATGGTAAAATGTTTTTAAATTTTGATAGAAGAAAATTGGAATTAAAAAAATGTTTGGGAATTAACTCTCAAACATTTTTATATACCTTTTATACTAAAATACCAACGTTTTTTTAGATGTTTTTGTATATTTAATACTATTTTATATAAATTATATATTGTTTATTATATAGTATTTTTATACCAAATAAAGGCATTTTACAAATTTCACAGATTGTAAATTTTGCGCCAAAACGCTTGGTTTGTCTTAAGCAAACCTTATCTTTTCGGGCGTTTTGGGGTTGGGTTTCTTTCATTCTATCTAGCTTGGGTTCTTCTTGTTTCTCCGTTTTTACATTGTTAGTTTATATGGATCTCCTACTGCTCCTGTTCCTCCTGATATCTTGACTCCAGATTTCAGAATGATGACGGGGCGCACACCAAACGAAACGTCGTCCCAGAGGTACACGTCCTGGCCGTTCGGATTCCAACTATGCAAGTAGTGAGTGCTCGCAGGAGACGCCAGCCAATAATATGATCCGATGTCTATCATATCATTTCCTTTTCCACATGGTGTTGAACTTGTTTGATAGCAGGTTCCATCATCACTTGTTGTTAAATAATCTTTTATGTTATAGTTTGTATTTCCGTTTATGTTCTCTAATA
>CANQHO010000013.1 GCA_947623815.1 uncultured Bacilli bacterium
ATTTTCCTTCGTTAACATATGTTGTAAATTTATTTTCCAAATTATTTTTTTTCATACTTAAGACCTTCCTATCTTAAATATAATTTTATCATAAAATTTGTTTTTTACCCCGAAAAAAAATTTACACCCTATAATTACAGTTGTTATTGATTTTTTTATACCAATTTTGTATAATACTAATAAGATATACTCGGATAAATAAACACCAAAAAAGCAAATATTTGCTTAAAAAAATATATTATTGTATAATATTTAATGTTTGGAAAGGAAGACAATATGGATTCAATAAAAAAATTTATAAAAAATCATAAAATAATAACAACATTTATAGTACTATTTTTAATTTTAATAATAGGAATAATCATAGCGTACAATATCATGTTTAGATATAAAGAAGACTCTAGGTTAAACGGTAAAAAAGAAGTAGAAATAAGTTCTTCTAGTCAAAACTCAATTAAAGAAAACCTAGAAAAAAAAGATGAATTTAATTCAGTCGCAATCAATATAGTAACTAAACAAATAACTTTTACTATTGATGTTAAAGAAGATACCGATAAAAAATTTGCCAAAAATTTAAGCGAAGACGTTTTAAACGAATTAAGCGATGAAGAAAAAAAATATTACGACGTTCAAGTAATTTATACTTGTAAAGAATGTAAAGAAGATGATAAAACATATCCAATAATCGGATACAAAAATAAAAATAATAACGACATAGTTTGGAGTAACAATTAGGTGATACAATGAAGAAAAAATGGCTAATAATATTATTTGTTCTGATAATAGGAATAGGTGGGGGAGTTTATTTTTACACCACAAGACTAAACACAAATAAAATGACTAGTATCGAACAAGATTGGTTAGAAAAAAACAAAAACGAAGTAATAGATATATCGTTTGTTAATAACGTACCAGTATTCAATGAAAATGGAACTGGTGTACTTTTTTCTTTAACAGAACAGATAAAAAAAGATTTAGGATTAGAACTTAATCCACTTCCATACAATATTGGAGAAGATATACCTGATGGTTTAGGAATAATACTAACTAAAGAAAAAGAAAAAAATGATTTAACAATCTATCAAGATCATTATGTAATTATAACCAATCAAAAAACTAAATATCACGATGTTAAAGACATAGATTTAACCAATATAGGAGTAGCAACTACAGATTTAAAAGACGCTAATTACTATTTAAAAGCCAACGGTAATATAACTTTAAAAGAATTTCAAAGTTATGATAAACTTATTGAAGAAATGAAAAAATCAAACAGTTCAGTTGATGGGATAATATTGCCTGAACTACTATATATGCAACAAATAGTAACAAATGAAAATTTCAATATTGCTTATCATATATCTGATATGACTCAAAATTTAGTTTTAAGATTTGGTGACGATGATAAATTAAATCCTATCTTAAAAAAATACGTAAAAAATTGGCAAGAAAAAAATTATCAAGAAGATTTTTCTGAAAACTTTACCAATACTTACTTTGCCTATAAAGAAATATCCGAAACAGAAAAAACCGAATTTACTAGTAAGAAAAACTATGTATATGGTTTAGTAGAAACCGCTCCATTTAATGCAATAAAAACTAAAAAGTTAATTGGATCTAACGAAAAAATAATGAAAGAAATATCTGATTTAACATCATCAGAAATAACTTGGAAATCATATAAAAATATTGAATCTTTAATAGAAGATTTCAACAATGATAAAATAGATATTTATTTCGATAATACCAGTATTCAAAAATATAATATTGAAATGGCTAAAACCGAAAATTATATACCTTTAGATATAGTAGTTTTAACTAAAAATGACAATTCATTATCCGTCCAATCACTTGCTAGTTTAAAAGGTAATAAAGTAGGAGTAGTAAAAAATAGTAAACTTGCTTCTTTATTAGATACTTATGATATTTCATTAAAAACTTATGGAAGATTAAAACAACTAATCGATTCTAAAATGGATATTTTAGTTATGGATAAGGCTAGTTTTATGAGTTTTAAATCCAATAAATTAAAAAACTATAAAGTAGTTTATGAAGAAAAATTTAAAGAAGACGGATATCCTTTTGTTTTAAATAATAAAGATGAAAACAAAGTATTTAATGAATATTTCAACTTTTATTTAAACTTTATCGATTTAAAAAATTATGTTGTTGAAGAAAACTATGATTTATTTTATACTAATCCAATGGTTAAAATAGGACCTTATATTGCCATAGTAGTTTTAATAATATTGATTTTAATATTAGTATTTAAAAGTATGAAAAAAGTCAAAAAAGAAAAGAAAGACTTAGGAATTAGTAAAGAAGATAAATTACGTTATATAGATGCCTTAACATCTTTAAAAAATAGAAATTATTTAAATAAAGCAATGAGTGAATGGGATGATAATGAAATATATCCCCAAGCAGTGATTGTAGTTGATTTAAATAATATCGCTTATATAAATGATAACTATGGACATGAAGAAGGAGATAAAGTAATTATCCAAGCCGCTAATATTTTAATCCAAAATCAAGTGGAAAATACAGAAATAATAAGGACTAGTGGAAATGAATTTTTAGTTTACTTAATTGGCTATGAAGAAAAACAAATCATTATGTATACTAGAAAATTGAACAAAGATTTTAGAGAACTAGCGCATGGATTTGGTGTCGCAATAGGTTATAGTATGATATTAGATGGAATAAAAACTTTAGATGATGCTATAAATGAAGCAACTATTGAAATGAAAAATAATAAAGAAGAAAGCCAAAATCACTAATTTTGGCTTTTTATACATATTAAATTTATATTTGATAAAAATAATATAAGGAGGAAAGTAAGTAATTTACTTAGTAGTTTAATGGAAGAAAAAAAAGAAAATTTTAGTTTTTTTATAAAAATAAAACATTATGTAAAACGAATTTTTAGTATTGTTAAAAGAGAAGAAATGCGTATTTTACCAGGTAATATTGCTTTTTTTCTAGTTTTATCTTTAATTCCAATTATAACTTTGATTGGTTTTGTTGGGGCACATTTTACAGATTCTTATCATGCGGTTATAAATTTTATCGATTTATATATGCCTAAAGAAGTAACGGAATTATTATCTCCTTTTTTTAACAATGTCGGTTCCCAACCAACTAATATGTTTATATATGTATGTATTGGTTTTATAGTAGCATCTAATGGTATGAGTTCTATTATAACGGCCACTAATACTTTATATCATATTCAAACTAAAGATCCAATTCATCATCAAGTAAAATCGATTATTTTAACGCTTGTTTTGATGATGTTGTTTACTTTTATTTTAATTGTTTTAGGTTTTAGTAATGTCATATATCATACTTTATTACGTTTTAAAGTTATAAGTAACTTTGGCATTGTTTTTACTATTTTTAGATTTTTAAAATGGCCATTTGCCTTTTTTATGATTTTTTATGTTATTCGTCTTTTATATACAATGGCTAGTAATAAAAGAATTTTAAGTAAATATTTTACTAAAGGTGCTTTGTTTACAACTTGTGGTTGGATTATAGCCACGGCTATTTATTCTTTTTACACCAGTAATTTAGCCCATTATGATATTTTTTATGGTGGACTTTCTAATATAATTATTTTAATGATTTGGGTATATTTTTTATCATATGTTTTGGTAATTGGTATGGTTATAAATGCGGATACTTATGAACAAGTTGGTGAAAAATAGGATATTTTGAAAAAAAACGGATATGTTAAAAAAGGATAGGTAGGTATTACCACTATTTATCTAGCAGACTACATAAGTACCCATGTAGTTTTACTGTGAACTAATAAGTATTTGTTTTGGTAATGAAAAAGAGGTTTATTTTAACCTCTTATTTTTGGTGTTTAATTTTAAATAAAGTTCTTTTAGTTTAGACATAAGTATTTGATTATTATTTATATCATTTACTTCTAAATAGTCTAAAATAGGATTAAGTTCATAGTCGGTCCATTTACTAGGTAATAAAATAAAGTCAAAATTTTCTTTTTTGTAATTTATGGTTTGTTTAAAATGACAAATAGTATTTCCACTAAATAAATCTTTTAAGTATCCGGTATAATTACCATCCCATTTTTCAATTGGAGCATTTTCATTTATTTGAGAAAAATGTTTTAAAACGATATAAAATTTATCTTTATTTTTTAATATATAACAGTTTTCTAAGGAAACTAAAGTATCACTATTTATCCAATCTTCTTTTTCTTTTTTTAATTTGTTATAATTCTTTTTTTCTATTTCAATTTTGTGTTTTAAATGGGCTAATTTAAATTCTGGTTTTATAATAGATATTTCTAATTTAATTTTTTTAAAGTATTCAAAAATTTTCATATTTTCCCCCTTAATTTTCATTTATTCTAACATATTATTTAAATAATTACAATTATTTGGTTAATATTTTTACGTTGTTCTTTTTTTCTTCATTGATAATTTTATCATTTTTTCTATCATTGGGTATATTAAAACTAATTTCACTCAAAGTTAATATTTCTTCTAAAAAACATATTTGTTTTAGATAAATATTTTCAATGTATCCTTGTTCGAAGTTTAATGTCATTTCTAAAGCCGCTGGTAGGGTAGGTTTAATTTTTAAATCGGACAAAGTTGGAACATCTATTTTAAGATATTGTTTGTCTTTACTTAATATGGAAAATTTATGACTATGACCACATAATACTATAAATGGATTATTTTTAGTAGAAGATGGTTCATAGGTAGTTTGCCAAGGCATTGAATGAAATAGATGAACAAAGTCATTTTTAATATTTATATCTACTTCTTTATAGTTACTAATAATTATATCATGGCGATAATTTTTTAAAATTTCTATTATATCTTGATGACCAATTTTTATCGAGGCATAATCATGATTGCCTCCAACGCCAAATGTCAAAATGTTTTTGTCGAAAGGATATTTTTTTATAAATGTTTCAATTTGATCATAAATGGAAGTAATACTTTGGGTATAATAGTTAAAGTTTCCATCGATAAAGTCACCACAACAAAAAATTATATGGATGTTATTATTTATACAATATTCGTACACTTTATCTAATAAATCTATTCTAGCAAGACTATTTCCAATGTGTAAATCGGATATGACTAAAGTTTTTAGTGATGTTTCAGTAGGATTAGTTATTATACTAGTATTATAATTATTTTTATATTCTTTGATTTTATTATGACTATTAGTAAATGTATAAACAATATCACCAGTAGAGTAGTATTTGCGATTTAAAATAAATCCTTTATTTTTTAAATTAGTGATATTATTATATAGTTGTTTATTAGAAATGTTTAATTCTTGACAAATTTCGTTACATGTTTTATTTTGTTCAATCATTTTTAATAGTTTTATTGTTTGATTAGACATAAAATCCCTCTTTAAGTTAAATATATTATCATAAATACTTAAATAGAGCAAGAAAAAAACTGCTTATATTTAAGCAGCTACTTCAGATATTTCTTCTTGTTTTGCACTTATTTTTTTTAGAGTTCTTAATTCTCTAGCACTCATTATAACTTTGCTTCCATCCGCTAGTGTTACTTTTTGTAAGTTTGGTTTTTGAGCATGTCTGGTTGCTCGACAAGATTTTGAACGTCTATTTCCAAATAAGGGTGTTTTATTTGTTACTTTTTTTGCCATAATATCCCTCCTTAATAAATAACTCTGCTTAATAACTTTACCATAAACTAAGTAATAAGTCAAACAATCTTTGACGTTTTGTCTTATTTTTTAGTCATTTTAGTTATTTTTAAGTGTTTTTATCACTAATATATATGCTTTTGTTTATAGTAAAATTAACAAAAATATAGTATACTACAAATAAGGGAGGTAATATATATGGTTTTACCACTTTATGTTAAAACGGAAAATACTTTATTGTCCAGTATGATTACGATACCTAAACTTATTAAGTTTGCGGGGGAGCATCAACTAGATAGTTTGGCCATTTGTGATGATACTTTATATGGGGTAATGGAATTTTATAATGCCTGTCTTAAAAATAATATCAAGCCAATTGTCGGTTTAGATTGTAAGTTAGAAAATGATAATGTATTGTTGTACGCCAAAAATTATCAAGGTTATCAACAATTAACTAGGATTAGTACTAAAATATCCGAAAAGAGTTTGAATATAGATTACATATTAGAAAATTGTAGTGATTTAATTGGAATTTTACCGATAACTAGTATTTCATTATATGATAAGTTAAATGAACATTTTGATCAATTTTATGTTGGTATTACTGATTTAGAAGAAAAACAAAATATAAATGCCAAAACTATATATTTACCTATTATTAAAGCCTTACAAATAGAAGATTTAAATTATTTACCTTATTTAGAAGCCATCAAAGAAGGAAAAACACTAGAAGAAATAAAAAAAAGTAATATAAATTCTGCTTTTATATCTTATTCTTTAAATGAAAATCAAGAGGAATATATTAAAAATACGGCAGAAATAATTGATAATTGTAATTTACAAATTCCTTTTAATAATAATTTGTTGCCGGTATTTGATACGGGTGATTTAACGGCCGATGCTTATTTGAAAAAACTTTGTATAGAAGGAATGAAAAAAAAGTTTGGTAGTAAAACCTATCAAGTGTATGTGGATAGGTTAAAACATGAATTAGCGACCATTTCTTCAATGGGATTTTCTAATTATTTTTTAGTTGTTTGGGATTATGTTAATTATGCAAGGGAAAATGGTATTTTATGTCATGCGAGAGGAAGTGCTGCTGGATCGTTAGTATCTTATTTACTAGGTATAACTGATATTGATCCAATTAGATATGGTCTTTTATTTGAAAGATTTTTAAATCCCATGCGGATTAGTATGCCGGATATTGATATGGATATTGAAGATACTAGAAGATTAGAAGTAATTGATTATTGTATAAATAAATATGGAGAAAAAAGAGTATCGGGTATTATTACTTATATTACCTTGAAACCTAAATTGGTTATTCGAGATGTGGCTAGAGTTTTAGAAATATCCAATGAAGAAACCGATATGATTTGTAAAATGATTAAAGATCAAGATTCTAATCATAAAAGTTTATCTTTGATGGATAATTATAATAAAAACATTAAGTTAAAAAATTATATTGAGGGACAACCTTATTTAAAAAATTTATTTAAAGTGGCTATTAAATTAGAAAATTTGAAAAAAAATATAAGTTCTCATGCGGCGGGTATTATAATATCTAGTCAAGATTTAGATTCTTATATTCCTTTAGTCAAAACTAAAAATATTTATTTGTCAGGGTATTCAATGGAGTATATAGAAGATTTAGGACTTTTAAAAATGGATTTTTTAGGTTTAAAAAATTTAACTATCATCAGTCAAATTATCAAAGATTTAAATAACAATGGGATTATGGTTAAATTAGAAGAAATACCATTAAATGATAAAAAAACTTTAGATATTTTTACCAGCGCTAATACCATTGGAATATTTCAATTTGAAAAAGAAGGAATGCGCGATTTTTTAAGGAAATTAAAACCTAATTGTTTTGAAGATATTTTTGCGGCTTTAGCCTTGTATCGTCCAGGACCAATGGGTTCTATTCCCACTTACATAAGAAGAAAACAAGGCAAAGAAAAAGTTGATTTTATCGATCCATCGTTAGAAGCAATTTTAAAACCTACTTATGGGATAATCATATATCAAGAACAAATAATGCAGATAGTTCATGTCATGGCCGATTATACTTTAGGTGAAGCCGATATTTTAAGAAAGGCCATCAGTAAAAAGAAAGATGACTTAATGAAAAAAGAACTTTCCGAGTTTAGTAAAAGGGCGATTAGTAAGGGCTATTCGGAAAAGGTTGTCAATCAAGTTAGTAGTTTACTTTTAAAATTTGCCGAGTATGGGTACAATCGTTCCCACTCAGTAGCCTACGCTATGATAGCCTATAAATTGGCTTATTTAAAAGCCCATTATCAAGCCTATTTTATGAAAAATTTAATGAATAACGCTATCGGTAGAAGTATGTCAACTAAAGATTACATTTATGAATGTAAGTGTAATGGGTTAATGGTATTAAAACCAAGTATCAATCAAAGTGGGGTCGATTATACTGTAGAAGGTAATAATTTAAGATATCCTTTAAATAATATTAGAAATGTAGGGGATACTGTAGGTAATATTATTTTAGAAGAAAGAAAAAAAGGTTTATTTAAAGATATATATGATTTTATTAGAAGAATGTATTCGAAAACGGTTAATAAAAAAGTTATTAGTAGTTTAATAGATGCCGGATGTTTTGACGAATTTGGTTTTACTAGAAAAACTTTACATGGCAATTTAGATGTTATAATCAATTATGGGGAACTTTTAAAAGATATTGATGAGGAATATGCGATAAAACCAGATATTCAAATATATGAAGAATATTCAACTCAAGATTTGATGGAAAGAGAATTAGATGTTTTTGGCTTTTATTTTACTGCCCATCCTGTAACTAAGTATCGTTTTACTTATCCCAATACTTTGAGTTTAAAAGAGATACCTAATTATTTTAATAAGACTATAAAGACTATTATTATGATTAAAAATGTGCGAATAATTCAAACTAAAAACCAAGAAAATATGTGTTTTATTGTGGGAGAAGATGAAGTAGAAAATATGGACTTTATCTTGTTTCCGCAAATATTTAATAAATATTTTAATTTACAAAAAGGAGAACTTATTTTAGTTACTGGTAAAGTTGAAAGACGATTTGATAAATACCAAATTATTGTAAGTGATATAAAAAAATTATAAAAGAATACATGGTTTTATTAAAAAATGTTATAATAATAAAAAAATAGGAAGGGGATATGTATGAAATTACAAAACAAAGTCGCAATTGTCACTGGTGGGGCGATGGGAAATGGACTTGGTATTGTCCAATCTTTTATTAGTGAAGGGGCAACGGTAGTAATTTTAGATTACTCTAATGTTTTATCCAATGTTGTTACGGAGTTTAAAAATCAAGGTATTGATGTTTTGGCATATCAAGTAGATATTCGCAATGAACAAATGGTCAATGCTTGTGTCAACCAAGTTAAAGAAAAGTATGGCCATATTGATATTTTAGTAAATAATGCTGGGGTGTGTCAGTTAGAACCTTTTCAAATAATGACCGATGAAATAAGAGATTTTCATTTTGATATCAATATAAAAGGGACTTGGAATGTTACTAAGGCTTGTCTACCTTACTTAAAAGAAAAAGGTGGGGTAATTATCAATCTATCAAGTGTTACGGGAGTTAGTGTTGCCGATAGTGGCGAAGTTGCTTATGCGACTACTAAAGCAGCTATTTTAGGTTTTACAAAATCCTTAGCGGTGGAACTAGCCAGTGATAGAATAAGAGTTAATGCCATTTTACCGGGATATATCCATACGCCAATGGTCGATAATATGGCTAAATTATCTAATCCAAGTAATCCAGACCAAGTTATTGATGGGATTGCTAAGGCAATTCCGATGAAAAGACTAGGAACAATTGAGGAAGTAGGTTCTCTTGCCACTTTTTTAGCCAGTGATGATTCTTCTTATATTACTGGAGAAGGTATTGTAATATCGGGTGGTTCGACTTTACCAGAAACTTTGACAATGGGTATTTAACTTAAAAAATACCTTTTTTAGTTCTATTCTATTTATGAAAAAAATATGTTTTTATTGAAAGGGGATAGAATGAAAAAATTTTTAATTTTAATGACTGTTTTTATGACAGTATTTGCTTTTAATAAAAATGTTTTAGCGGAAACTTACGCAACGGTAAAAGATATATCTAATAAAGACTCAGTATTGTCTGGAACGGGTGATGCTTTAGATGTGGTTATCACTAATAATACTACGTCTAAAGTTACTGTGGAATATGGTAAAACTAATGGAATTACTTTAAAATATCTAGATGCTTCAGTACAAGGTAGACCCGATAATAAGGCTTGGTTAGGAATAAATGTACCAACTCCATCCGATGCTTCTAATGCCACATTTACAGTTAATGGTGGTTCTAAACAAAATGTTGATAAAGATGGTGATTATTATTTTGGAATTACTGAGGAAAAACTTAATAATGCGGCCGAAAAAGACCAAGCCTTAACTTATACGTTTGTGTTTACTTGGAAAGAAGGCGTAACACAAACAGTATTAGTTAAAATATATCCTAAAAGTATTACTTTACAAGATAAAACTGGTGATACTATTTGGACAAAAGATGATATAAATAAAACAGATGAAGCACCAAAAACCGGAAATACTATATCAATTTTATTGGTGGGAGCAGTGTTTATAGCGATATTAAGTGGAATATTCAATCTAAAATTAAAAAATGAAAAATAGGAAATTACCTATTTTTTTCTAAGGTAGTGAATTATGTTTAAAAAAACAAAAACCTTAAAAGAATATAAAAAAATTCAGATAAGAAAAATATTTTTGACTAAAATAATTTTTCTTTTATCGGTATTTTTTATTATTAGTTATTTTATTTATAATAAAATGATAAAACATCAACCGCTTATTAGTGAAGATAATACAGTTGGTGATATTCAAAATTTAAACCCTAAAATAAAAGAAGTACAAAGATTAAAAAAAATAAATAATGATTTATATGGTTGGATAAAAATAGAGGGTACTAAAATAGATTATCCAATTATGTATAAATCGGGTAATGATTATTATTTATATCGCGATTTTTATAAAAAATACCATCAAGCCGGTTCTATATTTATCGATAAACACAATAAAATAAAACCGGTTGATACTAATATTATTATTCATGGCCACAGTATGAAAGATGGAACTATGTTTAAAGATTTATTAAAGTATAAAAGTAAAGAATTTTATGAAAAACATAAAAATATTACAATATATACCACTAAAGAAAAACAAGAGTATGAAATAATATCAGTTTTTATATCTAAAATTTATAAAAAGAATGAAAATGTTTTTAAATATTATAAATTTTATAATATTATCAATCGAAATGAATACAATTATTATATTTATAATATTCAGAAATTATCGCTTTATAAAAACTATAAAGAAGTAGTTTATCCGACTAATTTAATTACATTATCCACCTGTGAATACTCTAAAAAAAATGGTCGACTAGTAGTAGTGGCTAAATTATTAGATACTAAAACATAAGTATCTTTTAATTTGCCATAAAATAAAAAAACTTATTGCTAGGTTTTCAACCTAATGTTATAATAACATAAGGAATACATTTAAAAGTGGTGATTTCATGGAGCGAATAATATTACACATAGATGTTAATAATGCTTTCTTATCATGGAGTGCTATATATTTATTAAAAAATGGTTTTCCTTATGACATTCGTGATCGTTATGCGGTAATAGGTGGCGATAAAAGTAAACGAAAAGGTATTGTTTTAGCTAAAAGTAATAAAGCCAAAAAGTGTGGTATTAAAACAGCCGACACATTATATTTAGCCAGACAAAAATGTAAAAATCTAGAAATATATCCATCTAATTATGAATGGTATTTAAAAATGTCTAAACAATTATTTGAATTACTTAGTAAATATACCAATGAAATAGAAATATTTTCTGTTGATGAATGTTTTTTAGATTATACTAAAATAAAAAAACTATATGGAAATGAAATAACATTTGCTTATAAAATAAAAGAAGAAATAAAAAATACCTTGGGTTTTACAGTCAATATTGGAATAGCCAACAACAAACTATGTGCTAAAATGGCTTCCGATTTTTTAAAACCAGATAAAGTTCATACTTTATATCAAAATGAAATAGAAAAGAAAATGTATCCTTTAGATGTTAGTGATTTATTTGGAGTTGGGAAGAAAACTTCTAGTAAATTAAAAAGTCTAAAAATAAATACAATTGGTGACTTAGCCCACGCTAATGAACAAACCATGTATCGTATTTTTAAAAATCAAGGTAAAGATTTAATAAAAAAGGCTAGAGGAATAGATGATAGTTTAGTTGTTTATTGGGATGTTGAACCAAAGGAAATTGGTAATGAAATAACTTTACAAGAAGATATATATAATAAAGAAGAACTATATCCTTATTTATTTTCTTTAGCCGAACATGTGGGACTTAGAATTAGAAAACAAAAAAAATATGCTTATGTTTTAGCCGTAACATTAAAAAATAATCATTTTAAGAGATATTCCCATCAAAAAAAATTATTAAATCCAACCTCATCAACCGAAGAAATATATAAAATAGCGTGTTCAATACTAGATGAAATGTGGCAAGATGAACCAGTTCGTTTAATTGGGATTAGATTAGATAAATTAACGACATCGCAAATAAGACAAATGTCTTTATTTGAACCAGAAAATCACCAACAAAAAGTCGATGTCTTAGAACAGATAATGGACGAAATAAATTATAAATATGGTAGTCAAACTATTAAAAAGGCTTCATTTGATAAAAATAATTTGTTTCATAAACGTTTAAAATAGGAGGGTTTATATGATTGATGCAGAAATTTTATTTGCTTGTGGTTATACTGATGGCAAAGATAAAGCAATAAGTAAAATATTAAGTGGAAAAAAAGAAATAAAATTAAAAGAAGTATCTAATGATGAGTATGGTTTTGCGTATAAAGCCGCTTACCAATACTATTTAGAACTGCGACAAGTTTTTAAAAATAATCAAGAATATTTGATATTTTTAAATAATAATGAAGAATTATTACAAAATGTCAAAGAAACATGTTTTTTAAATTATCAAAAAGCAAAACAAAAAATAAAGAAAAGGTGATAAGATGGCTAATTTAATTACATACGCATTTTTTACTAGTGATGTTAAAGAAAAATGTAACTTAAGAAGACTAGACTTAATGAAACTTACTAGTTATGGTCCGATACCTTTTTCTTATACCTATCGTGGTAGAGGATATACAAACTTAATACATACTAAAAATAGTTTACAATTTTTTAAAAAAATGATAACCAAAATCCAAGAAAAACAATTATATAAAGATGAAGATGTCAAAGCCATATTACACGGTTTTATTTGTCATTATGCTTTAGATACCAATTTAACTCCATATTTGATATATAAAAGTGGTAATGGTAAAAATCATTTAGATAAATATGAAAATATTGAAGTATACTTATCAAAATATATAGTTGAAAATCGCATTGGTAAATTTAGAACTTGGAAAGCCTATGATAACTTGTTTGAAACCAAAATAGAAAACGAAAATATTATCACAATTTTAAATGAGGTATTTGACGAAGTATATAATATTTTTGATGGTGGAAAAAAATATGTTCAAGGACTAAAGAAAATGTATAATTCATATCGCTATTTTAGATATGATCCTTGGGGAATAAAATACCATATTTATCAGTTTTTCCATTTGTTTTATCGAAACCGTGATATAAGAAATATGTCTTTTTATCAAGTAGAAGAACAAGATTTAAATTTAAATCATAACGAATGGAAACACCCTTGTGATAGAAATGAATTACACAATGAATCAGCTATTGATTTATACATTCATGCCTTAGCCAAAGCGACAGAAATGATAAAACTAGCCGATGATATTTTAGTTGGAAAAGAAAAAATAGAAAAAATGGATGAAGTTTTTGGTAATTTATCTTATGTGACAGGAAAAGATTGTAATTTAGAATTGCCATTTAAATATTTTGAGGAGTGAATATGGAACAAACAATAATTGAAGAAATGCAAAATACTTTGCAAATTAAAAAAAATCAAATAGAAGCGGTACTAAAATTATTAGAAGAAGGGAATACCATCCCTTTTATAGCCCGTTACCGAAAAGAAAGAACGGGAGCGTTAGATGAAGAAAAAATAAGACAAATAGAAGAAGTATATGCTTATCAAGTTAATTTACAAAAACGAAAAGAAGATATAATTAGACTTATTGATGAAAAAGGACTACTTACCGAAGAAATTCAAAAACAAATCGAACAATGTACTAAATTAGTTGAAGTAGAAGATTTATATCGACCATATAAAGAAAAGAAAAAAACTAAGGCAACAGAGGCTATAAAAAATGGCTTAGAACCTTTGGCTAAAATGATTATGTCTTTTCCGACTAATGGTTCTTTAGAAAAATTAGCGACTCCTTTTTTGAAAGAAGAAGTAAAAACAATCGATGAAGCTATTACTGGCGCTAAATATATTATTGCTGAATGGATAAGTGATAATGCTTCTTACCGAAAATGGATAAGAAACAAAATTAGTTCTTTCGGTACAATTCATTCGAAAATAAAAAAAGGGGCTGTTGATGAAAATAAAACTTACGAAATGTACTATGAATATGAAGAACCGATTAGATGGATAAAACCTCACCGAATATTAGCGATAAATAGAGGAGAAAAAGAAAAAGTATTATCGGTTTCTTTAGAGATAGAAACTGATAAAATTTTAGAATATTTAGAACATAAAATAATCAAAAATAAAGATTCATTTGTGGTTTTGGAAGTAAAAGAGGCTATTAAGGATAGTTATAAAAGATTGATTTTTCCAAGTGTCGAAAGAGAAATAAGAAGTGAACTATCGGAAAAAGCCGAACAAGTGGCTATAAAAAACTTTGGCAACAATTTAGAAAAATTATTGTTACAACCACCGATGAAAGACAAAGTTGTCCTTGGTTTTGATCCGGCTTATCGAACAGGTTGTAAATTAGCGGTTATGGATATAACTGGTAAAGTTTTAAAAATCCAAGTTATATATCCCCATGAACCGAAAAATGAAAGAGAAAAAAGTGCCAAAATTTTACTTGATTTAATTGATAAATATAAAGTTGATATTATTGCTATTGGCAATGGAACGGCTAGTAGAGAAAGTGAAGCCTTTGTTGCCGATGTTTTAAAAAAGGCTAGTAGAAAAGTGGAATATATTATCGTCAGTGAAGCCGGGGCTTCAGTTTATTCAGCATCCCCTTTAGCGATAAAAGAATTTCCTGATCTACATGTTGAAGAAAGAAGTGCCATCAGTATTGGTCGAAGATTACAAGATCCATTAGCGGAATTAGTTAAAATTGATCCAGAAAGCATCGGTGTTGGTTTATACCAACATGATGTTCAGGCTAAAAATTTATCGGAATCTTTGGATTTTGTCGTTACTAAAACAGTTAATCAAGTGGGGGTAAATATCAATACTGCTAGTCCATCTTTACTTAAGTATGTTTCGGGTATGAATAAAAGAAATATTGATAAAATTATTGACTATCGGGATAAATATGGTAAAATAAAGAACCGTGAAGAACTTTTGAAACAAAAACTTTTAAGTGCCAAAATTTATGAACAAGCCGTTGGATTTTTAAGAGTTTTAGATGGAGATAATTTGTTAGACCAAACTAGTATCCATCCAGAAAGTTATACGATTGCGTATGAACTTTTAAAAAAATTATCTATGCCAATTGCTTATTTAGGAACCAATGAACTTAAAAATGTTTTAGAAAGTTTGGATTTAAAACAAATGGCTCAGGAATTAAATACGGATATTTATACTCTAGAAGATATCGTTAATTCTTTTAAATCTCCTACTAGAGATCCTCGGGATGATATGCCAAAACCACTTTTAAAAAGTGATGTTCTCCATTTAGAAGATTTAAAAGTAGGTATGAAATTACAAGGGACAGTTAGAAATGTTGTCGATTTTGGAGTATTTATTGATATTGGTATTAAAAATGATGGTTTAGCGCATATTTCTAAATTGACTGATAAATTTATTAAACATCCAAGTGAAGTAGTATCTGTCGGAGATATTGTCGATGTTTATGTTGATGAAATTTATTTGGATAAGAAAAAAGTAGCGTTATCACTTATTGAGCCAAAATAGGGGGATAATATGAAAAGAAAAGAAGAATTATATTTAAAAATAGCTTTACTTATGGGTTTAGCTGGAATTTCTGGAGTGTTAGGATATAACGATGCAATTAGTAATTTAAAACCACAAATAGAAATATTACGAGATGGTAAAAAAAATTTAACAAAATTCAATAAAAGGTTAATAAATAATAATCAAAAATTAAAAGAAGATAATGAAATGTTAAGAAAAACGACGGCTTCTTTGGCTAAACAAATGAACGATATTCAAGCCGATGATGCGATACCAGCTAATGAACTTTTTGTAATCAATGTAGGTGATGAAGAAAAAGATATTTTTATAATTGCCAAAAGATATGCTTCAATGGATGGTGAACAAACTAAAATGTACTATTATCAAAATGCCTTAAATGAGAAAGATTGTTATATGAGTTGGAATTATGATACTTCTATTATAGCGGGAACTTTGTATGTTGATGAAAGAAAAACTAAAACGTTACTTCAAACTATACCAGTTTATGCTATGAAAGATAGTTATACTAAAGAAGAACTTGAAGAATTACAAAATAATATCAATACCAACAATTTTACATATCAAAAGACTAAATAAAAAACTTAGTAATTTTATCTAATTTTTTCTATTTTGTTATGGAGGTAAAAATGATTGAAATTATAAAGGATGATATAACTAATTTAAAAGTCGATGCTATTGTAAATGCGGCAAATAAATCTTTACTTGGTGGGGGTGGTGTCGATGGAGCAATTCATCGAAAAGCCGGTAAAGAGTTATATAATTATTGTCTTAAATTAAATGGTTGTTCAACTGGTGAAGCGGTAATAACTCCCGGATTTAATTTAAATGCTAAATATATAATCCATACGGTTGCACCTATTTGGTATTATAATGAAGAAAATAGAGAAGAATTACTTAAAAAATGTTATGTTAATTCTTTAGAATTGGCTTTAAAAAATAATGTTAAAACAATTGCTTTTCCTTGTTTAGGAATGGGAGTATATAAAGTACCTACTGATATCGGATGTAGTATAGCTATAAATACTTGTTTTAAATATAAAGATAAGTTTGATAAAATATACTTAGTATGTTTTAAAGATTTAGAATTTAATTATTATAAAGAATACTTAAAAGGTCTTATCGATTGATAAGATCTTTTGTTATAACTAATAAAAATGGAGCATTTTCTTGGTCTGTATTTCTTTTGATAAAATAGTTATAATTTTGGTTTTTAAGCCAATTTAAAACTGTATTTGCTTCTTTTTTACCTTCAATATGCGGATAGAAAACAATTAAAATTTTACCTTTTTGATTTAAGAGATTTAAACTTTTTTTAATAGCCTTTAAAGTTGTTGGTGCTTTGGTTGTTATATTTTTATTGCCACCGGGAAGATAACCTAAATTAAATAAAATTAAACTAACTTTACCGTTTAAATTTAAAAAATCCATTTTGTCATGACTTTTTTGATATAAAGTAACATTAGAATAATTTTTAAGTAATTCTTTTGTTTTAATAATGGCTTCTTTTTGAATATCAAAACCAAAAACATGACCTTTAGAAACGATATTGGCTAAAAATAACGTATCATTTCCTTTACCAACCGTCGCATCAATTACAATATCTTTTTCTTTAACGGTTAAAATAATTTGTCTTTTTACTTCATTTAATATGGTTTTACTAAAACCTTGAAAAGTTTTTCTTTTTTCTAACTCTTTATCTATATCATTTAAAACAGTCAATTTTTTAGTTAACCAAGTAGGTTCAATTAAATTTTTAAAATCCGGGTCGCCAGTAAGACGATGAACGACAATATTGGGATTTAAATTTTCTAATTGATCACAAACTGTTGTGACATATTCTTCTTTAGTTAAAATATGAAAGGTTTTTTCTAAATACATGTTCGCTAGTTTGGTGTTTTTTAAAATATGTAACATATGTATTTTTATTCCTTGAATATCTAGGTTATTTAAATGTTTTACTGTATCGATCATCATATTTTTAGTTTCTAAGGGTAAACCATTGATGATATGAACTACCACATTGATATTTTTTTTCCGTAATTTACGAACACAGTCATCAAAACATTTTAAGGAGTGACATCTATTGATTAAAGAGGCCGTTTTTTCATGGATGGTTTGTAAACCCAGTTCAATAGTTAAATAAGTTCTTTTAGATAATTCTTCTAAATAGTCTAATATTTCATCACTGATACAATCGGGACGAGTAGCAATACTAATTCCTATGACGTTTTTTAATTTTAATACGGTTTCATATTTTTCTTTTAATATATTAAGGGGAGCGTAGGTATTACTATGGGCTTGAAAATAAGCAATGTATTTACTATTCGGCCATTTTTTATCAATGACTTTTTTGACATCTTCAAATTGTTTTTTTAAAGAATCGGTTTCATTGCCCGCAAAGTCCCCACTACCTAAATTAGAACAATATATACAACCACCATAGCCAACTTTACCATCGATATTTGGACAAGTAAAACCGCCGTTTAAACTGATTTTTACAACTTTGGTGTTGAATTTTTTTTGATTAAAATAGTGCAATGTGTAGTATCTTTTATTATTGTCAGTAAATGGATATAAATTCATAATCTCACCTAACTGCTATTATAGAGCATTTTTCTTGGAAATAAAAGCCAAAAAAGTGTGAAAATTTTGTTAAAATATGGAAAAAGTTTGCATATTTTTAAGGAATAATGGTATAATTTAGTCGGAGGTATTAGAAAAATGAAGAAAAAGGACATTTTAAAAGCAGTTGGTGTTTTATTTTTAATTTATGTTGTCCTAAGTTGGATTATACCTGGGGGAAGCTTTACTGAAGCAACTTTAACAACAGATACAACCACACCTCTAGGAATAGCAGATATAATAATGTATCCAATTGCAACTTTCTTTAACACTAATTTTATAGGAGTAAATTTTGCTTGGTTTGGAATTATAGTGTTATTGATTGGTGGATTATACGGAGTTATGAATAAAACTTCAGTGTATCCTAAAATTGTTGATGGAGTTGTTAAAAAATTTACTAAAAAGAAAAGATTATTTTTAGTTATTAGTGTTTTAATCTTTGCTTTAATATCAGCTCTTACAACTTTACCTTGGCCACTTTTGGTATTGGTGCCATTTTTTATAACTGTAATATGTTTATTAGGTTATGACAAAATTACAGCTTTTATGGCGACAGTAGGTGCAATATTAGTTGGAAATATGACATCTATTTTTGGATATCAAAATGAGTCAGTAAATTATTTCTATGTACTATTTGGAAATGATACATTAGATTTAATTGTTATGAAAATAGCCTTATTTGTTATTTGTGTAGCGGTTTTATTAACTTTTGTTTTAATTAAAAAACCAGTTAAGAAAAGAGCCAAAAGAGAAGTAAAAGCTACTAACAAAAAAGGAAATAAAAAGGAAGAAGTAAAAGAAGAGAAAAAGGAAAGTTACTTGTTATATGAACCAGGAACTAGTAAGAAAAAAGCTTGGCCAATGGTTGCTTTAGTTTTATTCTTAGTTATTATCAATTTAATTGGTATGTATAACTGGGTAGGAGCTTTTAATTTTAAAGTATTCAATAATATATATCAAGCAATTGTCGATTTTAAAATTAACAATCATGCGATATTTGCCAATATTCTAGGTACTAATAACAGTATGTTTAAGTTTGAATTGGGAACATGGGGAACTTATAATTTAGCTATTTTATTACTGGTTAATATTTTAATAATTGCTAGAGGATATGGTTTATCATGGAAAGACGCTTGGGAAGGATTTAAAAATGGTGCTAAACAAATGTTACCAACCGCTTTAGTTGTGGTAGTTGTTAATGTTATTTATTTAGTTATCATCGCAACTTTCTCAAAAGGAACACCTTTGTTATTCTCAACGATTGCTAGTGGTGTTTTAGGTAAAGCTAAATCATTTGATTTACTTAGATTATCTGGAGTTACCATTATTGGTTCTACTATGTTTAATGAGTTACAATATGTAACTATGGTATTACAACAACCAATATCTAGTTTATATGCAGGAAATACTGATCTAGTTCAAGTAGTAATGACAAGCGTTTTTGGATTTATGATGCTTATATTACCTACTAGTACAGTTCTAGTTGCTGGATTAGGTTTTGCCGATTTAACATGGAAAGACTATTTAAAAGGTGGATTCAAAATATTACTTGGACTTTTAATAGCGGTAGTAGTAGTAACTTTACTATTTATGTATTGTCCAGGTATTAAAGTTTTATAAGAATTTAAGTTTGACTTAAATTCTTTTTTCTTGACATAAATTTTTATATGTTGTATATTGTTTTCAATACAAGGTGATTATATGACATATAAGATTGAAGACTATGAAATTTTAGTCAATATCGAAAAGAAAAAAATAAAAAATACCTATATAAGAGTAAAAGAAAATAATACTATTTTAGTTACTACTTCTTATTTGACCAGTAAAAGGCAAATTATAAATTTACTGGAAAAAAATAAAGATTATTTAGGGAAATGTTTAAAACAGTTAGAAGAAAAAAAACAAAAAGATCAAGAATTTTATTTGTGGGGTAAAAAATATGATGTTGTGGTTATACCAACTGAATCTGATGTAATTATCGAAGATGAAGTAATAACTCCCTCATTGCCAACACTAGATAAATGGTTAAAAAAAGAAATGAAAAAAGAATTTAGTATGCAATTAGATAATTGGTATCAAAAATTTGAAGAAAATATTCCTTATCCGAAATTGCGAATAAGAAAAATGAAAACTAGATGGGGTGTATGTAATAGAAAAAATAATACTGTAACTTTAAATAGTGATTTAATTCGTTATCCCAAATCATGTTTAGATTATGTAATAGTTCATGAACTTAGTCATTTTGTTCATTTTGATCATTCGAAACAGTTTTGGAATCAAGTAGGTAAATACTATCCCCAATACAAAGAAACAAGGAAATACTTAAAGAACTGACAAAAAGTTCTTTTTAGTTTTGTTATATTTGTTATGGTGATAAAAATGAAGGTAAAAGTTATCGATGAAAGTCATGAAAAAGACTTAGAAGAAAGTATAAATGAATTTTTATTAAAATGTCCCAAAGTTATTGACATAAAATTTCAAGTAGCCCTTGGAATATCAGGTGAAGAACAAATATATTGTTTTTCCGCTATGATTTTATATCAGGACGAAAACTAAACAATTGTTCAAAAAAAATGTTGACTTTTGTCAAAAAAGATGTATAATAATTTGGTAAATTAAAAAGGGGGGAGATTTTAATATGCTTATGCGTACCAAAAGAATAACCGCTGAAATAACTAGAATTTTATTGGAAAATGATCTAAAAAGTAAAAAAGATTATTATGATTTATTTTTTAAATCAGAAGCATTGGTATTTGATTTAAACAAAATAGTGACCGTTTTTAAATTAGAAAATAGTCAAGATATAAAAGATGTTTTAGAAGGAATAGGTATTTATTCTGTTGATATTTTAATGGCTATAAAGAATTTTATTCTTTTTAAACAAGAAGTTGGTTTAGACAATTATAACTTAGAAGAAAAAAATAATACAGTTTATGTAGACAGTTTAAAACAATTATATGAAGAAATAGGTAGATATCCACTTTTAGGTGAACAAGAAGATGAAATAATTAAAAAAGCCCAAAATGGTGATAAGGAAGCTTTTGAATTAGCTTTAAATAGTAATTATCGTTTAATATTTAAGATTGCTAAAAGTTATTTTTCGGCAACTATGACAACACTAGATTTATTTCAAGAAGGATATTTTGGTTTAGTTAAAGCTATAAAAAGTTTTGACTCTACAAGAGGATGTAAGTTTTCAACTTATGCTGGTCAAAGAATTAGTGCCAGTATCAGAAGAGCTATAGAAGAAAAAGAAAATTTAATCTATTTACCTAATAGAAAAATAAATTTACTTTATAAAATAAAAAAATTTTATAGAGAATATCTATTAGAATATGATATAGAACCAAGTGATGAAGAAATCGCTAATTATGTTAATGTAGATATAAACTTAGTTCAAGAATTAAAAAAATGTAACATTGAATGTATGAATATAACTGATGAATTATTGGAAAATCAATGTCTAGATAATGAAATAGAACAACATATAGTAGAAAAAGATTTAAAAGAAAAAGTTGATTTAGCATTAGATGAAATAAATGAAAGATATTCTTATATTCTAAAAAGATATTATGGGGTTGGATATGATGAAACAAGCACTTTAAGAGAACTTGGTAAAGAGTTAAATATATCTAGAACTAGAATAATGCAGATAAAAGAAAAAGCATTTGATTCAGTCAAATGTAAAAAATAC
The DNA here is from genome assembly GCA_947623815.1 of uncultured Bacilli bacterium. GTDB lineage: Bacteria > Bacillota_I > Bacilli_A > RF39 > UBA660 > HGM10857. Next base: position 22,177 of record CANQHO010000013.1, read on the forward strand.
GTTAAAGGATTTTTTGATTAGAAAGTAGGTGGTAAGATGAATCCTGTTTTAAAAGAAAAAATAAAAATAATAGAACAAGCAATAAAAGAACAAAACTTAAATCGTGAATTACACATTACCGAAATGGAACAATTAATTCATAATGAAAATATTAAAAAAGTATTGGAAGAAATAAAAACATTTTTACCAATCGATAATGGAAATGTTACTTTGAGCGAAATTACTAGATTGAGTAATAATAGTGCTATTAGAGATCTAACTCATTTTTACTTAGAATGTAATAATATTAACGTTGTTGACGATTATGAATATGACAATGATTATTTTTCTACTAGTAGTTATGCCCAATATGTAAAAGATATATCTAAATTTCATTTATTAACTGATGAAGAAGAAAAAGAATATTTTACAAAATTACAAAATGGACAATTAGAATATAAAGAAAAAATAATCAATGCTAATTTAAGATTAGTTATATCAGTGTCAAAAAGATATGTTAGTCAAGACTTTGGACTTGAAGAGTTAATTCAAGAAGGTAATATTGGTTTAATAAAAGCCGTTGACAAATTTGAAGTAGATAAAGGTTATAAATTTTCCACCTACGCAACTTGGTGGATAAAACAAAGTATTACAAGATCGATTGCTGATAAAAGTAGATTAGTTAGATTGCCAGTCCATCGTTATACTGAAGTAAACTTTTATAAAAAATGTTTAGATAAATTTACTACCGAAAATGGTAGAACACCTAATGATAAAGAATTAGCTTTATATATGACTAAAGAAAATAATGAAAGGCCAAATAGAATCTTTAAACAATATACCGAAGAAGATGTTAGAAAATTACAAAAAGATTCTGTATTGCCAGCATCTTTAGATACTCCAGTGGGTGAAGATAAAGATACTGTTTTAGGCGATTTTGTTGCAGATGAACACTTTAATCTTGAAAGTGAATTTTATTCTGAAGCCTTAAGAAAGGATCTTAATGAAATTTTAGATACTTTAACAGATAGAGAACGTGCAATAATCATGTTAAGATTCGGATTATATGATGGACGTCCTAGAACTTTAGAGGAAGTTGGTAAAATATTTAAAATAACAAGAGAAAGAGTAAGACAAATAGAGGCTAAGGCTTTAAGAAAGTTAAGACATCCATCACGTTCTAAGAAATTACAAGGATATCTAACTAACTAAATATAAAAAATGGTAAAAAAATACCATTTTTTTGTTTATCTAATTTCTTTTTGAACATGATAAACATAGAATATATAGAAAGGGTGAGAATGTGTATTCTAATTTTACGGAAGAAACCAGAAAAACTTTGATGTTAGCTAAACAAGAGATGAATGCATTAAAACATCCATATGTTGGTAGTGAACACTTATTACTGGCACTTTTAAAAAATCAAGGAGAAGTAAGTAAAAAACTTAACAAATATAAAATCACTTATGAAAAATGTTATGACAAAATAGTTGAAATTATGGGAAAAGGAAAAAATGATAATAAAAACTTTTTATATACAACTTTATTAAAAAGAATTTTAGAAAGTGCCTGTTTAGATAGTCGGGATAACAATCATGGGGAAGTTACCGATGAACACTTAATGGTAGCGATATTAGAAGAAGGAGAAGGAGTTGCCTTTAGAATTTTAATTGAATTAAAAGTAGATATAGAAAATTTATATCAGGAATTTACCACTCCTTTTCAAACTAAAAAGAAAAAAAGAAAAAATAAATTGGTTTTAGAAGAATTAGGAGTTGATTTAAATCAAAAAGCCTTAGAAGGAAAATTAGATGTAGCTATCGGTAGAGAAAATGAAATAAAACAATTATTAGAAATTTTATCTAGAAGAAAGAAAAACAATCCCATTTTAATAGGTGAAGCAGGAGTTGGTAAAACGGCTATTGTGGAAGAACTGGCTAGAAGAATAGTTAGTGGGAAAGTACCAGCCTTTTTAAAAAACAAACGAATTATCAACTTAGATATGGCTTCAGCCGTATCTGGAACAAAATACCGGGGCGAATTTGAAGAAAGAATTACTAAAATATTAAAAGAAATAGAAGAAAATCAAGATATAATTTTATTTATTGATGAGATACATACATTAGTAGGGGCTGGTGGGGCTGAAGGGGCAATTGATGCTTCCAACATATTTAAACCGGCCTTGGCCCGTGGTACTTTACATTGTATTGGGGCTACGACCAATCAAGAATATAAAAAATTTATTGAAAAAGATAGTGCTTTAGAAAGAAGGTTTCAAAAAGTCGAAGTAAGGGAACCTAATGATAGTGAAACTATGTATATTTTAAAAGAAATAAAATCACTTTATGAAAAATACCATCAAGTTATAATTAGTGATGATATTCTTAATTTGATAGTAAATTTATCTAATCGTTATTTTCATGATCGTAATCAACCAGATAAGGCTATCGACCTTTTAGATGAAGTTTGTGCATCAGTACATTTAAAAGAAAGCAAAGAAGAAAAAAAACTACAGTTTTTAGAAGAGGATTACCAAAAGATAGTTGATAAAAAGAACGATTCTTTAAAATCTAAAAATTTTTATCAAGCATCATACTATAAAAAATTAGAAAACAATACCTTATCTAATTTAAATCAATTAAAAATATCTTTGATAAAACAAAAAAAGAAAAAAGTTACTAAAGAAGATGTTTTAGACATAATTGTACGTAAAACTAAAATACCAATATATGAAATAAATGGTAGTACTAAACAAATCCTTTCCCATTTACAAAAACAGATAAAAAATACAATAGTTGGGCAAGAAGAAGTAGTAAAAAAACTAATTCAAGTAACTAAAAGAATCCAATGTGGGTACCAAGAAGAAAAATGTCAATCGTTTTTATTTTTAGGACCAAGTGGGGTTGGTAAAACTATGCTCGCTAAGGCGCTAGCTAAAACAATGTATTCTAATAATGTTATTAAATTAGATATGAGTGAATATAGTGAAGCCCATAGTGTTTCCAAAATATTAGGTTCACCACCTGGCTATGTTGGTTATGATGAACATAATAGTGTTTTAGAACAAGTTAGACTTCATCCTTATTCAGTGTTGATACTAGATGAATTGGAAAAAGCCCACTTCAGTATTATTAACTTATTATATCAAGTATTAGAAGATGGGGTATTAAAAGATTCATCGGGAAAAGATGTTTCATTTAAACATACTATGATTATTATGACATCTAATATTGGCAGTTTTAATAATGAAGTAGGTTTTTTAAAACAACCGGCTAAACAACATCAAGAATTAAAACAATATTTTAATATTCCTTTTTTAAATCGTTTAGATTATATTTTAACTTTTAATATGTTAAGTGAAGATGATATGAAAAAAATAATTCAAAAAAAATTAAATATAGTTGAAAAAAAATATGATGTCAAAATAAAAAAGAAAGTAGTTTTAGAAATTATTGAAGAATCTAATTACCAAGAATATGGGGCTAGAAAAATTGATAAAATAATTCAAAATGGAATAATAGATCAAATATTAGATGCGAAAATAAATAAAGAAGGTTTAATAAACATAGAAAGTTTAAAAGCTAAAAATAATTTATTAGTATAAAAGTAAATGTTTGTTACAAGATAGATAAATAAATCTATCTTCTTTTTTTACATTGATGTAAATAAAAATGACAAGTAATAAATAAATAGTAAAATAGGTTGACGTTTTGGAAAATTAGATGTTATAATGATATCGTAAAAATAGGAGGAGTGAATTATGAAAAGTAAAAATGGTTTTACACTAATTGAATTGTTAGCTGTTATCGTAATATTAGCAGTAATTGCTTTGATAGCAACACCAATCATTTTAAATTTGATTGAAAAAGCAAGAAAAGGAGCTGCTGAATCAAGTGCATATGCTTATATTGAAGCAGCAGAAAAGGCAATAGTTGTTCATATGATGTCTAATCCAAATGATAAAGTTGGAACTTCATGTACAGCAGCTAAAACAAGTTTAACTTGTAAAAAAGCTGGAGATGCTGAAGATATGGATCCATTTACATTAGATGTAAAAGGAGATTTGCCAAGTGCTGGAAGTTTAACGATAGATGAAAAAGGAACTATTACTGGTGCAACTGGATTGACAATTGGAAGTTACACTGTAACTTATGCAGATGGTAAAGCTACAGCCAAAGCATCATAAGTTAAAGAATTTATATCGAATGATAGTTTGAGTTCATTCGGTATACCGAATTTATTATGTGATACATAATAAATAGTTTTAAAAGAAAGGAAGATAGGATGAAAAGTAGTAAAGGTTTTACTCTAATTGAATTATTGGCAGTAATCGTAATATTAGCCGTAATCGCTTTAATAGCAACCCCAATTATATTAAACTTAATAGAAAAAGCAAGATTGGGTGCAGCTGAATCAAGCGTATATGCTTATATTGAAGCAGCAGAAAAAGCCGTAGTTGTTCACATGATGTCTAATCCAAATGA
>CANQHO010000014.1 GCA_947623815.1 uncultured Bacilli bacterium
TCAGCGAAAAGATATTATAGATTATTCATATGTCTTTTTCAATAGTGAAGTGTTGCACTTCATATTTAAATTAACATTTGATAAATAAATTGACAAAATATTTAATATAATATAAAATAACCAATATAAGGAGGTAGTGTCGTGAAAATAGTAAAAACAAAAAAGGCTAATGCATACACTAGTATTAAAAACTCTATGGATTCAACTCGTGAAATAGCTATCGAAAGCAACTTAGATGCTTGCGGTTGTACAGGAAATGGTATGTGTTAATGAATTGAAAAAAGTTGATAATAAGTCAATTTTTTTCTATAAATGGAGGGTTAAATGAAATTTAGTAAATATAATATTATAAAAGAATATGAAGGTAATACATTATTATATAATTCATTTACTAAATCAAGTATTATTTTAGATGAAAATATTGATTTAAAAAAATTTGAAAAAGATTCAGAAATTGATAAATTTAGTGAATATGAAAAAAAACTTTTAATTGATAATGGATTTATTATTGATGACAATAGAGATGAAACTAACGAATTAAAATATATATTTCATCAAAAATATTTTGATAATAGTTTTTTTAATATTGTTTTAGTACCAACTTTAAAATGTAATTTTGCTTGTCCATATTGTTTTGAAAAAGGACATAGTTGTGGAAAAGAAAATATCAAAAAATATTTTGAAACATTATATAAATATGCTGAAAAATATTTTAAATTACATAATGTGGTGCAAATAAGTTTATTTGGTGGAGAACCATTACTTTACATAAAAGAAGCTTTAGAATTTTTAGAATGGGTAAAAAATGACTCAGTAAAAAACAATTATGAATATTTTGTTAGTATAGTAACTAATGGTTCTTTATTAAATGAAGAAATATTTAATAAATTATTAGAACATAATTTATATTCTCTTCAAATAACTATTGATTCAGATATGGAAACTCATGATAACAATAGAATTTTTAAAAATGGTAAACCATCTTTTATGCTTTTAATCGATAATATCAATACACTATTACCCTTAACGAAAAAATATGAAAAATTTAAATTTGTTTTGCGGATAAATTTAAATAATACTACTGTCGAAAAGGTGCAAAAATCTTTAGATTATATTAAACAAGATATTAGAAGTTCAATATATTTATTGATAAGAGCAGTATACAATACTAAAACTTATCAAAAAAATAATAATAATTCTCTAAATGAATTAAAACCATACTTTGATTTGGGTAAACAAATGGAATTTAAAATTATAACTGAAAAATACAATTATCAGACTTGTGAAGCCTGTGGGGATAATAAGATTTTTTATCTAATGCCAGATTTATCAATTTGGAAATGTATAAATGATTTAGATTTTAAACAAAGTTGTTTTGGAAAAATTTTAGATAATGGAGAAGTAGATTTAATACCAGAAAATATGGTTAATTGGTATGAAAAATGTTCCGAAACATTTAAAGATGAAGAATGTTTAAAATGTAAAAAATTACCAGATTGTTTAGGTGGATGTCCTTTATATAAAGCCAAACATCAACAAAAATCGTGTCGGAGTTTTGATATGGTATGTTTACCATATTTAATTGAAGAATAATGGAATACAATAATTGTAAAGAAAATCTTTTTAATGACTGTCAAAAATTATATTTAAGACAAAATTATTTTTTAGATAATTTATCCATTTGTTCTGACATTGGAAAGTTAAGAAAAACCCAAGAAGATTCATTTATAATTGATTATCATCCCTTAGATAAAAATATTAAATTTATAGCTTTAGCCGATGGAATGGGTGGGCTAGTAAATGGGGCCTTAGCGAGTAATATTACTTTAAAAAATATGTCAAATTGGTTTTCTAAAGCCCCATTAAATATTTTAGAAAACAATCTATTGTTAAATAAAGAAATAAGAGAATACATCTATTTTATCGACGATGAAATTAGAGAAAAATGTTCTGCTGGTGGAACTACTTTAATATTAGCTATTTTAAAACCAGACAATGCTTTTTGTTTAAATATTGGAGATAGTAGATTATATATTGAAAAAAATAACAAATTAAATCAAATAAGTATAGATCATTCAATTGTTTTTAATCTTTTTTTAGAAGGAAAGATTAAGAAAAAAGAAGAAATGATGTTTCATAAACAAAATAACCTTATATTATCTAGAATAGGTGGAACTAAGAGAATGTTAAAAATGGATGATTTTATTATAAAAGATGAAGACTATAATAAAATGTTTCTTTTTAGTGATGGGGTAACAGATTGTTTAACTGATCAGCAATTAGAAGGAATAGTTAATTCAACTGATGATTATTTGGCTATAAAAATTGTTGAAAAAGCCTTAAATAATATTTTGATGCAAAATTATTTAGATGAAGATTATTATAATAAAGTTGTCGGTGGAAAAGATAATACCACCGCTGTTGTTTATACAAAAAGAAGGAAATGATAATATGAAATATAAAAAATGGCGGGAATTAGAAATAGATCCTTATAAAATACCTTTTCAAAATATAAAAATTGAGAAAATAATTAGTTATTTACCGGCTGGTAATGATGTAGTTGAATGTATTGGAATTTATAATGACCAAAAAGTTAATTTTTTTATAAAAATTGAAAGAAGTAAAATGGCTGATTTTAAATCAGAAATAGATAATATTACTTTATTAGAGCAAAATAATTATTATTCTAAATTGCCAACTATTTTGGAAAGTGGAAATATAGATCAAAAATATTATTTAGTTTTAAGCAAAGTAAAAGGAAAACGATTGTCAGAAATTTTAAAAAAAGATGATGTTAAAACTGCTTATTTAAAAAAATATGGTAAAGAATTGGCGGATATTCACCAGATTCCTACTTCTAAATTTAAACAAGCCAAACAAAGAGTAATCAATGATATTTTAAATGAAGATACTTATCCCAAGTATGATCATTATTTGGATAAATATTTAAATTACTTAAAAGATAATAAACCTAATATTAAAATGGATACTTTTATTCATGGTGATTTTCATTATGCCAATGTTTTATTTAAACAAAAAGATATTGTTGGGGTATTAGATTGGGAATATAGTGGAAAAGGTTTTAAAGAACAAGATATAGCTTGGGCGTTAATTTTAAGACCAAGTGGTATATTTTTTGATACATTAGATGATATTAAAGATTTTTTAACCGGTTATAAAGAACAAAATAGTTATAATGAAAAATATTTGAAATGGTGTTTAATAAATGGATACTGTCATTTTTATATTATGAATTTAAATAATTTAGAATATATATCTAAATTAAAAGAACTATTGGAATTAGTTTTTAATACTCTGTAGGAGGGATTATTTTGGGAATTAGTGAACAACAATTAAAAGTAGAAAAAAGTTATTTAAAAAAAGTTAGAAAAATATTGGAAAAAATAATTGAAGATAGTAAAAAAGTAGTTGATTATCGTTCAACCCAAATAAATGATTTAAAAAAATTTATGTGGGAAAATTTAACAGAATATACTGAAGCAGAATATGGAACAGCCTTATATGAAATGGATAATGAAGTAAATATGACCAATCAAAAAATTGCTGATATTGATAAATATAAGAGCTCTTATGATAGTCCATATTTTGCGAAAATTGTTTTTAAGGACGATTTATATCAAGATGAAATGCCAATATATATAGGTATGAAAAGTGTTCAAGAAAATATTAACTTTTATGTATATGATTGGCGGGCTCCTATATCTAGTTTATTTTATAATTATGAACTTGGACAAGGAAAGTATGAAGCACCTAATGGTGAAATAACCGGAGAGTTAATTTCTAAAATCCAATTTAAAATTGAAAATGGGGAAATCATTAGATGTTTTAATAGTGAAGTTAATATCGATGATGATTATTTACAAGAAATTCTTTCTAGTGCTTCATCTGATAAAATGAAAAATATTGTCAGTACGATTCAAAGAGAGCAAAATACTATAATTAGGAATGATAAAGATAAGTATTTAATTGTTCAAGGAGTAGCCGGTAGTGGTAAAACATCAGTGGCTTTACATCGTATTGCCTATTTACTTTATAAAAATCTTGATTTAAATTCTAATAATATTTTGATATTTTCTCCTAATGATGTTTTTTCTGACTATATATCTAATGTTTTACCCGAGTTAGGGGAAGAAAATGTTTTAAAATCAACTTTTAGTGATTTTGCTTTAGCGTTTTTAAAACCATATAAAAGAATTGAAAATTATAGTGAATTTTTAGAAAGAATTTATAATAAAGAACAAAATGATTGGGAAATTGAAGCAATACGCTATAAAATGTCCGATAGTTTTAAATTAGATATCGATAAATTTATAGAAGAATATATTGCTAATATTACTTTTAAAAGGGATTTTAAAGTAAATAATTATTTATTTCCATCTAGTTATTTAAAAAAATTATTTTTAGATAGATATAAAAATTTTCCTTTAAAAGAACGTTTGGAAGAAATGTCAGAATTTATATCTGATGAGTGTAATATTGTTGGAAAACAAAATAAAAAAACAGTTTTAAAATTTTTAAATGAAACGACGGATATAACCTATAATCCTTTTGAATTATATAAAAAATTTTTAAACAGTAAAAATATTATATATAATAAACCGAATAAATCCAAAATATTGTATGAAGACATTACCGGTTTAATTTATATTTATTTTAAAGTAAATGGTTTCCCAAATTATAGTCATATTAAACAAGTTGTTATTGATGAAGTTCAAGATTATTCGGTTTTTCAAATAGATATTTTAAAAACGATATTTAAAGGTTCATCATTTACTTTATTAGGCGATATAAATCAAACTATCAATCCTTATCATAAATATGATACATTAGAAGAATTAAGTAGGATTTTTCAAAATTCTAGATATTTGGAATTAAATAAAACGTATCGATCTAGTGAAGAAATTATTGATTACACTAATAAAATATTAAACCTTTCTAACGTATGTGCTATTAGAAGAAATACCAATATTCCGGTGGATGTTAAAAATGTAACTGAAGATTTAACTAAAGAAACAATTTGGGAAGATATAAAAACAATGAATAGTCAAGGTATTGAAAAAATAGCTATTATAACTAGGGGAGCGAAAGATGCCGAAGTTTTATATAAAAAAATTGAGGAAGGACAAAATACTATCCAATTAGTATCCAAAGTTAGTGGTACTGTTAACAAGCCAATTATTGTAATACCATCTTATTTATCTAAAGGATTAGAATTTGATGGGGTAATTGCTTGTAATAATATATCAAAAAATTATGAATTAGATGAACGTAATTTATATTATGTTGTATGTACTAGAGCCCAACATAAACTAAGTATTTATAATGAACCAGAAAGAATGCTGATAAAAAAATAAGGTTTTTAAAGCCTTTTTTTCTTGGAAAAAGGCCATTTTTTGTAGTTTAATAGACTATCGAAATTTGACAAAATCACATAAATTTGTTAAAATAGTAATCGTTTCGCGCAGCGAAAGGAGAATTGATGTGAAAACAAATCAAGAGAAATATCTTAAATATTACTATTTAGGTATCATCTCAAGTTTTATATTCATTGGGGGATCGTTTGGTATTTTAGCCTTTCCCAAACCAGAACAAACCGAAACAGTTGTATATCCTCAAGAAAGTATTATGACTAATCAACAAGTAAACATCGTTGACTTAAATAACCAAAAAACTTTAAATAATAAGGTTAATTATTCATTACCTAAAAGTTCTAAAAAAGAAATAAGTGAAGTAAAATTAACCAATAAACAAGAAGAAATACCATTTGTTGAATTAGATTATGGAAAAAATAAAAGTAATGAAGAAGTTTACTATGTTAAAGAAGAATATGGTGATACATTAAAATACTATGCCAATATGTATGGTTTAGATGAAAACTTAGTCATTGCCATAGCAACCTTAAGAAAAGAACATAATGACGAAATCGATGATGAAGGTAAAATCGGTATAATGGGTATTACCTTTGATGCTTGGTATGGTCAAACTTTAACGGCTTATGATTTTTACGATAATACATCTAAAGAATTTGTTTTTGATGATAAAATATATTCTTTAGAAGGAAATATTGAAGCAGGATGTGTAATTTTTCAAAACGAATTAAAAAAATATAATTACAATATATTAGTTGGATTACAATCTTATCAATATGGTGGATATTATATGGAACAAGTATTATCTTATTATGCCCAAGATAATAATAAAACTTATGAACAAGTATTAAATGGAACATCTATTGATTGGATGAAATATCGTTCTAGTTATATTCCCGATAAAGATAGTGAATATATAGAACACGTTTTATCATATTACACAGGTTCTGGTATAATTGAAATGAAAAAAACAACCGAAGATATTTCTAAAATAAATTTAAATAAAAAAGTAGAATTGTTAAATAAAATAAAAGGTCTTTAATGGCCTTTTATTTTGGTATCATTTTTAGCAGCTATAATAATCTTTCTAATGCTGAAAAAGTATAAAACAATTAAAAATACAAAGAATATTAAATAATAAATTACATTGTTAGATAAAAGTAAAAAGTCGAAAATACCATGTAATAAAATAGGTACTAGTAGACTCAAAAATAAATATGGAATTTTTTTATTAGAATTATTTTTAGCCAGACCTAAATAATAGCCTGTAAATACTCCAAAGAAAGCATGACCCGGAACGGATAAAATACCTCTTAATATTCCCGTTATGAATCCATAGTTTAAAACATAAAAAATATTTTCTAAACTAGCAAATCCTAAGGCTACTACTACGGCATATAAAATACCATCATACGTATAATCAAAATTTTTATTTTTCCATATTGTAAAGAAAGTAATACACCATTTTATACTTTCTTCCAAAAAGGAAATAACAATAAAAGAGTGAAATAAATTTTCTAAAAAAGACCAATTTTCACTAGGAATATTTAAAAAGAAAAAATGATTCTTTAAAAATTGATTGATATTTATAGAAAGTAAAGTACCAAGAATTCCCAAGCAAAATAAAACAATTAAAAGATAAAAAGGTTCTTTTTCAATAGCGTCTTTATGATAAACAAAATAAAAAAGGGCTATTGAGGGAATAATTGCTATAATAACGAGAAATAAAGAATACATAAAATTCACCTAAAAATATCATAACATAAAACTTAAAAAAACAAAATTTATATTTGACACCAAAATGAAAACTTTACATTTTTATAATAAATACTAGTTGCAGAAGTCATAAAAAATCTGTATAATTAACTTATAATAAAGAGGTGTAATAAATGCAAAATATTTTACAAATGTTGAACTTTAATAATTTTTATTCTATTTTAGAAACTCCAACTACAACTACTACACCAGTAGCTGGACCTTCATTTACTAATATCAATATAGATTTTAGTGGATTACTATCCGGACCGGGATTATTCCTTTTAGTTATAGTGTTTGTAGTACTGGCTCTTGTGATGTCCTATTTAGGTAAACAAAATAAGCAAATGCTTGTTAAAAAAGGATATACTTATACACCAGTATCCGATGAAGAAATAAGTAAAGTCATAAATGGAGTAACTAGAAAAGAATTAGTTGATATTGCTTTTGATGTTTATTCTAAAGTAACTGATTGCTATAATAACCAACATGATAAAGAACTTATGAATTATACAACTAATAGTATGTACAATATGTATAAGATGCAACTTGAAGAATTAAATGTTAAACATCAAAGAAATATAATAGAACAACTACAATTTGTATCAGGTGATATTTTATCAATAAAAAAAGAAAATGGTTATATAGATATGGAAGTTGTTTTATGTGTAAAAGCCAAAGACTATATAATAAATACAACTACTAATGAAGTTTTAGGGGCTAACAAAAACAAACTTTTAGAATATACTTATGAAATAACTTTATTAAAAGAAGTAAATGCTAAATGTCCCAAATGCGATACAATGTTAGAAGAAAATAGTGATGTTTGTCCTAATTGTCATGTAACAGTTATAAAAAATGATAAATGGCTTATGGGACAAAAAGTTTTAAAAGAACAAAAAGATCCAGATAATCAGGAAATAGTATAAATATTTCCTTTTTTTTGGTATAATATCCAGAGGAGTGATACTGTGGAAAAACTTTTAATGATTAAATATGGTGAACTGACAACTAAAAAAGCTAATCGTAATACATTTATCAAAATACTTACTAAAAATATTGAAAGAGTACTTAAAGATTATCCGGTAACGATAAAAAAAGATCGGGTTCGGATGTATATAACTTGTCAAGATGAACAACCAGTAATTAAGGCTTTACAAAAAATATTTGGTTTACATAGTATTGTTCTATGTGAAAAAGTAAATACTAATATAGAAGATATAAGTAAAAAAGCCATTGAGTTGGTTAAAAATTTTAAAACTTTTAAGATTGAAACTAAAAGATCTTTAAAAACTTTTCCCATGACTAGTATGGAAATAAGTAAAAAAGTAGGGGCTAATGTTTTAAAAAATACCGATTTAAAAGTTGATGTCCATAATCCAGAAATTACTGTTCATGTGGAAATAAGAAGTGAAGGAAGTTTTATTTATATCGATGAAAAAAAAGGTATTGGTGGCTATCCTGTTGGTATTCAAGGTAAAGGTTTACTTATGTTAAGTGGGGGAATCGATTCACCAGTGGCTGGTTATTTGGCTTTAAAAAGAGGTGTTGATTTAGAATGTATTTATTTTGAATCTCCACCCCATACTTCTATCGAAGCTAAAAACAAAGTTTTAAAACTGGCTAAAATTATCAATGAATATAGTGGTAATATTAAAGTACATGTTGTTCCTTTTACTAAATTACAAGAAGAAATTTATAAAAAAGTACCACATACATATATGATAACCATAATGCGAAGAATGATGTATCGAATTGCTTTAAAAGTATGTTTAAAAAATAAATTAAAAGTAATTGTCAATGGAGAAAGTATTGGACAAGTAGCCAGTCAAACTTTGGATAGTATGTCAGTTATCAATAATGTTGTCGATATACCAGTAATAAGACCAGTTGCTTGTATGGATAAATTAGAAATAATTGATTTGGCTAATAAAATTGGTACATATGAAACTAGTATCTTACCTTATGAAGATTGTTGTACTATTTTTGTTCCTAAACATCCGATAATTCATCCTAGTTTAAAACAATGTATCGAATTTGAAAAAAATTTTGATTTTGAAAAATTGGTAGATGAAGCAGTAGATAATATAGAAACTATTTCTTCTTTTAAAGAGGAAGAATATAAAGATTATTTATAGGAAAAAATTACCATAAAAAAAATGTATTTTTTTCTCGATTGTACACATTCTATAAGTGTACAGGAGGTGAAAAATATGAATAATAATAGTAACAGAAGTACTAATAAATTAGTTGTACCTGGAGCTAAACAAGCTATCGAAAAAATGAAATATGAAATCGCTAGCGAATTAGGTGTTCAAATGGGTCCTGATGCTACTAGTAGAGCAAATGGTTCAGTTGGAGGAGAAATCACTAAAAGATTAGTTCAAATGGGTGAACAACATTTAGGTGGATCTAACTACCAATCAAAATAGATTAAAATGGACAGTATATACTGTCTTTTTTAAGTGGTTAAAAAAAGACCAATTGGTATTTTAACTAATAACTTTTTATTCTTCTAAGTTCTTGCTATTAAATAGACTAGAATTAAAAAATTCTTTCAAGTCTATTTTAAAAGTTTTACATATTTTATAAATTACATAAGAATTTGGATTATCTATTTTATTTGCTAGAGTTGCTCTTAAAGTAGATGGTGGAACAGTTGATAGTTCGGCTAATCTATTTGGTGTATAATTATTTAATTCACAAAGTTCTAATATTCTTTTACTTACTGCTTCTTTAAATAACATATATTACCTCCTTATAATAAATTTTGAAATTTAAAAAACGTTTGGAGATTTTTTCCAAACATTATTTAAAGTGTTAAATCTCAAGTTACACAATTAAACTTAAATGTTTTACTTAAATTGACAATTTTTAAATAATAAAATCCCTCCTTCTTAATTTGTTAAGTTGGTATTATAAAACTAGACTTAGTCAAACTATGTCGAATTGTCGTTTATATGGACATTTTTTTTGAATTTGCAAATTGTGAAATTTTATGACAATGATATTTGATTATGATAATATGGGTATAGGTAAAGATACATAGTATCTAAAATAAAAGGGAAGGATGATTAAAAAATGTATATACCGAATGTAAATTCGGGGGGGGGCATTATTTACAGATAATAAGAAAGGATTTACCTTAATCGAGTTATTAGCGGTAATAGTAATACTGGCAGTTATAGTTTTAATAGCGACGCCGATTGTTTTAAATATCATTGAAAATGCCAGATATGGAGCCGCTAAAAGTAGTGCGATAGGCTAGTAGAAGCCGCTGAAAAAAGTGCCGTTCTTTATATCATGGATGATTTTAAAAACAAAGTAAGTGGTGAATATACAGTATCCGGTAGAACAATAAGTCAAGAAGAAAATAGACTTAATTTAGATGTAAAAGGAACACTACCAAGTAGTGGTAGTTTAGTATTTGATGAAAAAGGAACTATAGTAGAAGTAAAAGATTTAATAGTTAATGGATATAAATTTAATTATAAAAATGGTACATGGTCAGGAGAAAAAGATGATACCCCAGTTGCCCCACCAAAAGATGAAGTAAAACCAGAAATAAGTGTAACTGCTGAAACCGAAGGAGAAGAAGAATGGAAAACGTTAGTTACAGTCAAAGCCACAGTAACTAAAAAAGGAACTAGTGAAGTAACAATGTATTACTGTATAACAGATAGTAATTGTATCCCAAGTAGTGAAGGAAATAGTTTTGATATAAAACAAGAAGAATATAATGTAAGTTTAAGTGATAATGAAAATGCCAGAAAAGTATGTTTTGAAGGGGTAAATGGAGATGGTGTCCATTCAGAAATAACATGTAGTGAATTATATAAAGTAGATGGAGAATCACCAGATGTAACTCCACCAACAACAACACCAGAAATAACCCAAGGAACAGATAAAGCAACATCAAGTTATTTTACATTTAAATGGGGAGTAAGTGGAACAGGAAACATATCATGTACCCCAGAAAATGTTAAGACATTAAGTGTAGGCGATAATAAAGAGATAAGTTGTACGGCAATAGGAAAAAATGGAAAAGAAACAACAAAGACATCAACAATAAAAGTTAAGAGTGCAGAGCCAATAACACCAAGTTTATCAACCCATTTTGGAGCATATGTCAACTACACACCAACGGATGCGACATGGGAAAGTAGCAAACTAACAAGTTATGGAGTATTAGAAACAACGCAAAGTGGCCAAGGAAAGTTTGATATATATGATTTAGGAACAAACGCTTCTGCTAGAGGAAAATCAAAAAGTCAAAGTATAACATGTACTGATAGTAGTTATAAAAATAAATACAATGGATGGCGAGTGCTAGATGTATCCGGAGAAGTAATAACGTTAATTCACGCGGGAACCCCAGAATGTTATTACCATGCGAATGGACAATCATCAAGGAGTGTAAGCATACTAGAAACAGCCTCAACCTCAAGTAGCCCAGGAGATAGTAAAGCATGGACAAAATATGGAAATGCTACATATGCGCAAAGCGTACACTACATGACCAACGAAGACTTTAATAAAATAACATATCAAATAAATAAAAATAGTAATTACACAATAGATGATTATGATTACAATGATAGTTCATGTTTTTATAAAAAAAACTCAACGCAATGTGGATATAACCATGACATGATAGACATTGGAAGTTTTTACTGGCTGGCATCTGCCTATAGCGATTACAACTTGTATTATTGGGATCCAGACGGCCGATCTGTGGGAGGCAACTTCGATTATTCGCGAGGAGTGCGTCCCGTTGTAGTTTTGAAATCTGGAATCAAATTTAAAGATGATGGAAAAGACGGAAAAAGTGAATCAACCGCATTCAACTTAGTCGCACCATAAAAAACATATTGAAAAACCAATATGTTTTTTTCAAATTTATGTTAAGTTATTTCTATTATTTTTTAATTCTAATTTTAAAGATTTATTTTTTTGAGTAGGAAAGCTAAAACTATGTTCTTCAGGTTCATAAAAATCTTGCTGTCCTATAAGCGCTTGATTATATTCTTTGATATAAGATAAATAATTACGATATTGTATTAATTCATCATAAGTCGCAGTATCAAGAAACTCTTGAAATGAAATATTTTTTTCATTATCTTGTTTGTTTACTACCGTATAAGTATAATTATTCAACAACGAATCTTCTTTTTTCAATTCTTCCTTTATTTTATTTTTCTTTGCTTCTTCACGTGACAACATTTTTTTAATAACTTTATTAATTCTAATGTGATTATATCTTTGTAGCATAATACAATATATGTTTATTGTAATACAAGAAAAAATAATAATTGTTGTTGTTAAAGAGGCAGTACCACCAATAACTTTAAAAAAAATAGGCATACAGAGTAATAAAGACCATAAATGTATCCTTGCGTTTATTAACAATTGTTTTTTAAAATCTTGTAAATCTTTAATTCCATTTCCTTTTTTCATAATATAATTACTAGGTTCTTCATAAAGAAATTTATGTCGTTCCTCTTTTGTCATTTTAAAAGTAAAGTGTAGAAATCGAAATTCACGTAATTTAAAAGCCATTTTTCTAAATGTTTTAATTCCTAAAAATTCATAAATCTTTAATTCTATATTGTTTTCCTTTTTATTCATTTTTTAACCTCCAATTATTTTTCTTAAATTTTTAGGCTTTGAGATTTAATAAAATTTTCGTTGAAAATGTTGTTTATTTTATCATAATTTAATATAAATAGTCAATTTTATATTATGAGATAGGGTGTAAAAAAAAATCGCCTTGAAATTTTTAATATTTCTATATAAAAAAATATAGCTATTCATATATAAGGAAAAACTTATTTCATTTATCTAACGAATTTTTTTGAAAAATTTTTTAACATTTTTTTAAACTATTGACAATTGATTAAAGATAAGTATAATGGTAATTGACTTGCACTTGGGATACTTTCGAAGCCCCAAGTCATTTTATTTTATGGAGGAAAAAATGAAAGAATATAAAAGTAATGACGAATTGTTGAATCATTTACTATTAAAAATAGTAATTGTTAATAACAAGAAGAAGGTAGAAGTGCATCATTAGAAAAAGATTTTGGATTATATGTAAATTATGAACCAGATGAGTAAACCTGGGAAGAAAGAAAACTAGAAGAATATGGAGTATCAGAAAAAGAAGATGACATGGATGGAAGTTCAACCAAACCATACAATTTAGTTGTAAATTAAAAATTTAATTTCATCGACATGTTTCGACAAGTTGAATAAAAATAATATGTTAATATTAAACTGTGAAGGAAACTTCATAGAAAATACTGTACCCCTGAAAGTGAGAGTATTTGAAACTTAGTATTATATACTAAGAAAATGACAAAATATCATCGATATCTTGTCATTTTTTGTTTGCTTTTAAAACCTTTATTTAGTATAATAAATAAAGAATTAAGGTGAAAATATGTACTTAAAAAAAATGGTAGCCAGTGGTTTTAAATCATTTGCCGATAAAATAGATATGACCTTTATACCAAGTATAAATGGGGTAGTTGGACCAAACGGTAGTGGAAAAAGTAATGTAGTAGACGCTATAAGATGGGTACTTGGTGAACAATCTGTTAAATCATTACGTGGGGATGGAACCATGACCGATGTTATTTTTTCCGGAAGTAAATCAAGACGGGCTATGAATGTCGCCAGTGTATCATTACTTTTTGATAATAGTGATCGCTATTTAAATCTAGACGTTGATGAAATAGTTATCAAAAGAAGACTATATACCGACGGAACTAATGAATACTATATCAACAATGAAAAATGTCGTTTAAAAGATATAATCGATATCTTTCTAGATAGTGGGGTAGGTAAAGAAAGTTTTAATATCATATCCCAAGGAAAAGTTGAAGAAATAATTCAAGATAAACCAGAAGAAAGAAGATTCATATTTGAAGAAGCCGCTGGAGTAATTAAATATAAAAAAAGAAAGCAAGAGGCTTTAAGAAAATTAGAAAGAACCCATAACAACATGAATCGTGTAACCGATATAATGGAAGAAATGAAAAATCAATTAGAGCCATTAGAAGAACAAAGTAAAAAAGCCAAAGAATATAAAATAAAAAAACAAGAACTAGAAAATTTAGACATTGCCTTAATAACCCATGATATAACCAAACTAAATATCGAATATCAAGAAAAAAATGAAAAAATAGAAAAATATAATCAAGATATAGTTAATCTAAGTACAACAAGTAGTACTAATGATGCCAAAATAGAAAAATATAAACAACAATTAGTATTGTTAGAAGAAGAAGTAAACAATTCCCAAAAACAATATGTAGAACAAATATCAATTGTAGAAAACTTAAAAAGTAAAAAAGACATGTTGTTAGAAAGTAAAAAATACGAAGTTGAAGAAAAAAAGATCCATGATCAATTAGTATATAATCAAGAACAAATATTAAGATACCAAAAAGATATTCAAACTATCGAAATAAACAAAGAAGAAAAAGAAAAACAAAAACAAACATTAAATAATCAAAAACAAGAATTAGAAACTGAAATAATTAAAATAAAAGATAGACGTAATCAAATAGAAGAACAACTTGCTAAAACCTTAAGACAAAATCAAACTATAACTAGTAGAATTAGTTATTTAGAAGAAGCCATTAATTCTAATGCTACCTTACCAAACAGTGTTAGAAGTATTTTAAACAATCCTAAATTAACAGGAATCCACGATGCTATAGGTAATGTTATAGAAATCGATAAGCAATACACCAAAGCCATTAAAACAACTTTAGGGTATGCTAGTAACTATGTTATAGTCGATACAACCAACCACGCTAAATTAGCTATCAATTATTTAAAAGAACAAAAACTTGGTAAAGTAACATTTTTTCCTATCGATGTTATAAAACCCAAAAAAATAGAAGCAAACTATTATTCAATATTAAAAGAAAGTACCGGCTTTATAAACATTGCTTCCAACTTGATAAAATGTGATCCCTTATACCGACCAATTATTGAAAACCAATTAGGTAATGTTGTGGTTGCTAAAGATATGGATAGTGCTATAAATATATCTAAAAAATTACTTTATCGATATAGAATAGTAACATTAGATGGTGAACTATTACATGTCGGTGGTTCCATAACTGGAGGAGTAGAAACTAATAGAAGAAGTATCGTAGAAGATAAATACGAATTAGAAACTAAAATCCAAGAATTAGAAAAAAATAAAAAACTAATTAGTGAATTAGAAAATTCCATCAATGAACAGGACTATATATATCAATCATTACAAGATAAAGAATACTTATTAAATAAAGACTATTTAATGGTTAAACAAGAAATTGATGCCATTTATGAACAAATAAACTTTATGACAAGTAAAAAACAACAATTAGAAGAAGAAATAGAAAGAATGGACATTTTACTAAATGATAAAGTAAGTATAGAAGAACAACAAATTATGGAAAAATATTATGCCGAATTAACTAAATTAGAAAAATTAAAACAATATGTAGAACTGCAAAAAGAAAAAAGAAGTAGATTAAATATCGAATATGGTGAATTACAAGACAAAAACAAAAAAGAAAACAGTTTATTATATCAAAAAAGTAAAGAACTAAAAGAATTAGAAATCGAAACCAATCGAATTGATGTCAAATTAGACACTTTACTAAATAGATTAACCGATACATATAATATTACATACGAAAGAGCCTACGTTCTTTATAAATTGACCGAAAATATTGATGAAGCCAGACATAAAGTAAACAATTTAAAAAGAAGTATTAAAGAACTAGGCGACGTAAATATTGGTGCTATAGAAGAATTTGATAGAATAAATGAAAGATATACATTCTTAAAAGAACAAAAAGAAGACTTAGATAAAGCCGAAGCCACTTTATTAGAAATAATGGATGAAATGGATGATGTCTTTACTAAAGAATTCACCAAATACTTTGAAGTAATAAATCAAAACTTTAAACAGACCTTTAAAGAACTATTTAAAGGCGGAGATGCTTATTTAAAACTGACTTTACCAGAAAATATACTAGAAACCGGAGTCGAAATAATTGCTTCACCTCCGGGAAAACAAATGAAAAAATTAACCTTACTATCCGGTGGAGAAAAAACATTGACAGCTATCAGTTTACTTTTTGCCATATTAAAATCAAGACCAGTACCATTTTGTGTTTTAGATGAAGTAGAAGCCGCTTTAGATGAAGTAAACGTAAAAAGTTTTGGGGAATATGTCAAAAAATTAAAAGACAAAACGCAGTTTATTTTAATAACCCATAAACAAAAAACTATGGAATATGCCGATATTTTGTATGGTATAACTATGCAAGAATCGGGAGTCAGTAAATTAGTAAGTGTCAAATTAGAAGGTATTGCCTAATGAAAAACCTGTTTTATTATGACCATGCCTTATTTGGTAAAATTGCCATTGCGGAATTAGATGGTAAAATAACTAATTTATATGTTGGTAAAGAAATAATTAAAGAACCATTTATTTATATGGAAACTGATTTAATCAAAAAAGCCCATCAACAATTAGTGGAATATTTTAATAAAGAAAGAAAAGAATTTGACTTACCTTTTTCACTAGAAGGAACGGATTTTCAAAAAAAAGTTTGGCAAGAACTTGCTAAAATTCCTTATGGTGAAGTAGTAACATATAAAAATATTGCTGCAAAAATTAAAAATGATAAAGCCTATCAAGCAGTTGGAACTGCTATTTCCAAAAATCCTTTACCAATTTTTATCCCTTGTCATCGGGTAATAAATAGTAATGATAAACTAGGAGGTTATAGGTTAGGTTTAGATATAAAAAAATATTTACTTATTTTAGAAAAAGTAAAAACCCCAACCGAAGAAATAAAAATTTGACAATTTGTAAAGTTAGTGTATAATAAAGAACAAAAATTAAAGCAGTATTTCTGCTTTTTTTGATAAAAAATGTCAACTTGTTTAAATAATAAACTAGTGATATAATATTATAAGAATAAAGGGTAGCTAGATAAGAAGTACAACTATCCTTAGTCTTCTTATCTAGTTTTTATTTTTCTTATAAAGGAAGGAGTATGTTATGAAGAAAGTAGCAATATTATTATTTACTTTAACGTTTTTCTTAAACAGTCAAGTTCTGGCTAAAGAAAACTTTACAATTCAATCTAAAAATGCTTCTTTATATTTATTAAATGAAGATAAAATCCTTTACTCTAAAAATGCTGATGAAAAAATATCTATTGCTAGTTTAACCAAAATGATGACAGCTATAGTAGCTATAGAACACATAAAAGATTTTAATAAAAAAGTGACTATTACTAGTGATGTATTTGTTGGTACAGAAGAATTATCCAAAGCTGGATTCATGGTTGGCGAAAAAGTGACATATTATGATTTATTATATGGGGCTTTACTTCCATCAGGTGGGGAAGCAACTAATGCTTTAGCGATAAATACTGCCGGTAGTGTAAAAAAATTTGTCAAATGGATGAATGATAAAGCCAAAGAATTAGGTATGAAAAATAGTCATTTTGTCAATACATCAGGTTTGGATCACAAAGATCACTATTCGACAATGAATGATATGATTATTTTGTTAAAATATGCTTATGCTAATCCAGTTTTTAAAAAAGTATATACTACCGATTATTATACAACTAGTAATAAACGGTTAAAATTACAAAGTTTAGTAAGCAAATATGCTCAAAGATATGGATTGAATGCCAAAAAAATAACTGGTTCTAAAACAGGTTTTACTGATGATGCAGGTCTTTGTTTAGCCAGTGTTAGTGAAATAGATGGATTAACTTATATGTTAGCAACCTGTCATGCTAATCCTAATTCGGGAAAACCATATCAAGTATTAGATGCTATTACCGTTTATAATTATTATAGTTATAATTATAAATATCATACAATTTTAGAAAAAGGTAAAGACTTAGTAACTTTACCAATCAAAAATAGTGACAAAAAACAAATTAGTTTTAAAGCCAATAAAGAAATTAAAAAATATATGAAAAATGATTTTGATAAATCGAAACTTACTTATGAATATAATGGTTATAAAGAACTTACTCCAGATAATAAAAAAGGTGAAAAGATTGGTACCGTAGCAATCAAATATAATAACAAAAAAATAGATAGTTATGATATAATATTAAATGAAGATATCGAATCTAATTTATTTGATAAAGTCTTGGAGTGTTCGGGTGTTGTTTTGGCTGGTTTTATAGTATTTTTAATTGTATTACAATATATATTTAATTTTTTTAATAAGAATAAGGAGGGTGAATATGCCGAATGATGATTTGTTTATGGATGTAGTTTATGATGATGTTGATCATAAGTATGAACAAAAAGATAGTCATGCTCAAGTAATTACCCAAAATGCTTATAAAATAGAACCACATGTTGAACCAGATATATCTAAAGTTGATGATAAAGAAATAATTGATGAAAGATTGAGATTTTTAAAAAAGAATATTATTACCGAAATTGAAATTGGAGTTTTGTTTATAATTTTGGCTTTTACAGCTTTAATGACGGCTTATGAAATATTACATATTTCTATAATAAAACAAATGCTAACGTGGATATTTATTCTTTGCGTAATAGTTATAGTAATTTATTTTATAGTTGCTTTGGTAAGAATAAACAAAGTAAAACATAGTATAAAAAAATAGGTATGAACCTATTTTTTTAGTTTATTATATATTTCATCTAAATCAATTAGTAAATCTTTATTATATTCATAATCCAACATATCGTTTGGATATCTAGGGGTTAAATGAATATGGAAATGTCTTATTTCTTGACCATATTCGTTATTTTCTGAAATAGTTAATCCTTCACAGTTTAATTTTTCTTTAAGTAAAGGGTATAAATTATTTTTAATTATTTTAAAACAATGACTAATAACTTCATCATCAATATCTAATACATTAACGTAATGCTTTTTGGGTAATACTAATAAGTGTCCATTAGTACAGGGATTGATATTCATAATTACTTTGATAATATCATCTTCATAAACTGTTTTAGATGGTGCTTCACCATTTATAATTTTACAAAAAATACAATCTGTCATTTTATTCCTCCTTATATAATAATTATAACACAGTTTTATAAAAATATTTGCTATTTAGGATTATTTCATATAAAATTAAATTGGAGGTAGTTTATGAAGATATTAGTTACTGGTGGATGTGGTTATATTGGCAGTCATACTGTATGTGAACTTTTAGATAATAATTATGAAGTAATTATTATAGATAATTTATGTAATTCTAAAAAAAGTGTTATAGATAAAATAAAAGAAATAACTAAAAAAGAAGTAAAATTTTATGAGTTTGATTTAAGTGATAAACAAAGTTTAGAAAAAGTATTTGTGGAAAATAAAATAGATGCGGTTATTCATTTTGCTGGACTAAAAGCCGTTGGTGAATCGGTAGAAAAACCGCTGATGTATTATCGAAATAATTTAGATTCAACTATGACTTTATTAGAAGTAATGAATAAGTTTGATTGTAAAAAACTTGTATTTTCTTCAAGTGCTACTGTATATGGCTTACCTAAAACTTTACCAATAAAAGAAAATTTTCCTTTAAAAACAACTAATCCTTATGGTACAACAAAGTTGATGATTGAAAAAATACTAAATGATTTATATATTTCGGATTCTAATTGGAGTATAGCAATCCTTAGATATTTTAATCCAATTGGTGCTCATGAATCAGGTTTGTTAGGGGAAAATCCTAATGGTATACCGAATAATTTAATGCCCTATATTATCAAAGTTGCTACTAAAGAATTGCCATACTTAAATGTTTTTGGTAATGATTATAATACTAAAGATGGTACTGGGGTTAGAGATTATATCCATGTTGTCGATTTGGCGAAAGGGCATTTATGTGCTATTGATAAAGTAGTTAAGGAAACAGGAATTGATTTTTACAATTTAGGTACGGGAATTGGATATAGTGTTTTAGATTTAGTGAAGACTTTTGAAAAAGTAAATAATATAAAAATAGATTATAAAATAGTAGATAGAAGGAAAGGAGATATAGATGCTTGTTATGCGGATGTATCTTATGCTAAAGAAAAATTAAATTGGGAAGCCAAAAAGGGAATAGAAGAAATGTGTAAAGATAGTTACAATTTTATTGTAAAAAATAAGTAAATTGAATAGAAAGAAGGAATAAAATGGTTAAACAAACTGCTGGTCGAGATAGTTTAGGAGAATTTGCTCCTATGTTTGCTAGCTTAAATGATGATGTTTTATTTGGAAAAGTTTGGTCAGATGAAACTTTGGATTTAAAAACTAGATCCATTATTACAGTTGTTTCTTTAATGAGCAAAGGAATAGTAGATAGTAGTTTAAAATATCATATTATGAATGCTAAAAAAAATGGGGTGACTAAAGAAGAATTTGCGGCAATTGTTACTCATGTCGCTTTTTATGCGGGCTGGCCAAATGCTTGGGCGGTATTTAATTTAGGAAAGGAAGTATATGAAAATGAATAAAGAAGAATTTGATAAAAAAAATATTTTTGGATTAGGAGAACCTAATGTGGCTTTTTCGGAATATTTTATCGGAAATAGTTATTTAAATCAATTGGCTAAAACTGATAATGGAATTAGTTTTGCCAATGTAACTTTTGAACCAAGTTGTCGTAATAATTGGCATATCCATGGGGCTAAATCTGGTGGCGGACAAGTTTTAATTTGCACAGCCGGTTATGGTTGGTATCAAGAAGAAGGAAAAAATGCCCAAAAATTATCTCCTGGTGATATTGTCGTAATACCGGCAAATGTTAAACATTGGCATGGAGCAAGAAAAGATTCTTGGTTTAGTCATATTGCCGTAGAAGTACCAGGCGAAGAAACTTCAACTAAATGGTTAGAACCAGTAACTGATGAAGAATATGATAAGTTAGATGATTAAAAATTGATAAAGCAAATTACAAGTGAGTAAGCAATAAGAAAACTTGATTCTTGAGATAATAATAGTGAAAAAATTTTGGAGGATAGTAAATGACGGATTTTAAAAAAATTAAAGATTATTATGCCGAATTTAATGAAAAAGATAGATTATATAACGATAATAGTGGAAAACTAGAATATGAAATGACAAAAAGAATATTACAAAAGTATTTACCTAAAAAGGCTAAAATCTTAGATTTAGGAGGAGGTGCTGGAGTATATAGTTTCTTTTTAGCAGAATTAGGATATGATGTTTACCTTGCTGATTTATCGGAAAATTTAATCCAACAAGCTATAGAACAAAATTCTAATAAAGAAAAGAAAATAATATCTTGTGACGTAGTTAATGCTTTAGACTTATCTATATATAAAAATGAACAATTTGATGTTGTGTTATTATTTGGGCCACTTTATCATCTTTTAGAAAAAGAAGAGAGAAAACAATGTTTAAATGAAGTAAATAGAGTTTTAAAAAGTAATGGAATCATTTTTGCAAGTTTTATTCCATATTTATCGGGAAGTATTGCAATTATAGATAGGTACTTTAGACATCCTGAACAAGTTGATATAAATAATCTTGATAAAGTATTTAAAACTGTAAAATTTAATAATTTGTCTAATAAAGGTTTTCAAGAAGGATATTATCCAACTGTTGAAGAAATAGAAAGTTTATTTGAAGAATGTAAGTTTAAGACTATAGAAATTAAATCTATAAGGGGTATTGGATATGAAAAAGAAAATAATATATATAATATAAAAGATGATAAAATTTTTAATAAGATGATGGATTTAATAGATCAAACATCTACAAAGTCAGAAATTATAGAAATGTGTGGTCATGCAATGTACATAGGAACAAAGAAATTTAATGAAATATAATTTGAATATGTTGTTTAGTTATATTGTAGTGGATTACTGTATGAAGAATACAATAAATTAGATGATGAATTGGATAAGAATGAGGTATGTGCAAAATTTGTACATACCATTCGACATGGTGCATTATCAGATAAGACTCAAACTAGAGAATTAGATTACTATAATCTTGATATGATTATAAGTGTTGATTATCGTGTAAAAACTAAAAATGGTATTATATTTAGAAAATTGGCGTCTAACGTATTAAAAGGCTATATGATTAAAGGTTATGCTGTTAATCAAAAAAGATTGGAATATCTTGAAAAAACAATCAAGTTAATAGATATTGCGGGAAGAATAGATACTCAATTAAAAGAAACAGAAGCACAGGAAATAATTAAAGTAATAAATAACTATTCAAATGCTTTAAACTTATTTGATGATTATGACCATAAAAAATATCTAAACTAAATGGAACTAAAAATAATAAAAAAATCGTATGTGAAAATTGTAAAATATAGTTAGTCAACTTAAATTTGGAAATGATAGTAATTTATTTGCTTTTGAAAAAGATGAAAGTTTAAAATCTATAATAGGCAATATCTATCAATCTTTTGTTGGAAAAGACTTATATTCAACAATAAAAGAAAAAAGCAGCTAATTTTTTGTAGTAAAAAAGGACAAATTATTGACAATCTTAGATTATTAGTATAGTATATACACCAATCAGAGAAGATAGGTGGTGAAAGAATGGGTAAAAAAATTTTATATGAGGACGATAATAGAAAAGACGAGAAAAATGGTAGCCAATATGATAGATTCACTTGGAGTGGTGATAATAAATCAACTAATCGTGGTGTTCATGAACACGAATTTGTAGATACTCATACAACAGTACAAGGTTATCATGGAGAAAACACTTCAAAATCTGATAAAAGTTGGAGTGGTCGTCGCTTTAATAAATAAAGTTTTTTAGAAAAGGTGATTTTATGTTATATGATGAACATTTAGAATATGAAAGAATAAGTGAAGATGAATATAATTTTATTTTAGAAGATATTGCTAACGGAGATGCTAAATTAGTTAATTCAATAGTTGTGTTTGGCAAAAATTTGAAAACAAATGAGATTAAAAAATTTGAAATTAGTGCTGAAAAAAACAATATGAAAAACTGCAATTTAGATGAGTGGAAAATACTTGTTAAATATTATCTTAAAAGAATAAAACAAAATAATATATATAAGTTTAATTGTCAAGAAGTTGGAGAAGCTTATTATATATATGGTTTAGGGTATTTCTATATTTCCGATTTTTATAAAGATATGAAACCAAAATTAAATGAAGAAATACGTGACTTATTTATTGAATATGACAAAAATTATCATATAATGACTTTCCCATTTTCTGATGAAGATTTTATTATTTCCAAAGGTCTTCAAAAATAATGCAAATTATTGCATTATTTTTTACCCATTTTAATTATAAATAAAATATGTTATAATTGTTTCGGTGATTATATATGCACAACGATAAGCTTAATACTGTTATAAATATTATGCAAGATTATAGAGAATACTTAAAAAAAGAAGATTTAAATTTTTATAACAATAGAAATTATTTTTATACGGTCTTATCAAAAATAATTAATTATAAATTAACATTAAAATATATAGATAGAAACAAATTAAAGAATATACTTTCATATAAGAATGAAAAAGATACGAGAGATATTGTTGATAAATATTTTTTAAAATTTTATAATATTAATACAAAAGAAATTGTGTATAATAAATTGCCCGCTAAAACAAAAACAAATTCTAAATGTATTATTAAAGATGGTAAAAAAGAAATTAAAATATTAATTAATAATAATATTCAAGATGCTTTAGTAATAGCTCACGAGTTTAGGCACTATCTAAACATGAACGTTGAAGATTCCGATAAGAAAAGTAACGTGTTGGATTGTTTAACAGAATCCATATCTATTTTTGAAGAAATAAATATTGCTAACTATCTAAAAAACGAAAAAAACGTTTTAAGAACAGAAATAAATTTATTATTAAAATTAATATTTGTAAGAAATTATACAATAGCCAAAAAAAATATGTTTTTCTATAGGTTAGATCAAATAATAAATGATGATTCTAGTATCAATAAAGAAAATTATAAAAAAATTTATTATAAAAAACAAAAATTATCTAAAGATATAGATAGTTTTCTTCATCTTTACAACACAAAAGGATTTAACTTTAACATAATGATATGGTATAATATTGGTACAATTTTAGCAACTGCAATTCATCAAAATATTGATTCAAAAATTATAGATTATTCAAACATTCAAAAATTGGACAAAATATTATATAAATCACAAGATTTTAAAATATTGGATATTGTAAAAATAAATATAAATGATTTAGATCATTTATTTAATTTATACAAAAAAGAATTAGATAACATTTTCTAATTCTTTTTATGGTCTATTAAAATATTCATCAGTATAAGCCTCCCATAAATTTGGAATATTCATGAGTTCTCTCCATTTGTAAGACATTATTATATGAACTTCATTATCATAAAATATATGAATTTTATCAATATCTGTTATATTTTTATCAGCTTTTTTAATATTATTAGCTATTCTATATAATAGTTCAAATCTACTATAAATTTCTTCCACTATCCAAGAACGATAATCCTCATAACGGGCAATTTCTAAAGTTTCTTTTAAAACATTAACTGGGGCATTTTCACAAAAATGTGAAATATAATAAGCTTCATCATAATAAGAAATTAATTCGCCAAGTGAAAGAGTATTATCGGAAATATTATTTAAATCAAGTAAAAAATATTTTTCATGTGAAAATGGAAATAATTTTCTATCTTTATACTTGTCTAAATTATTAACCCACCAAAAAGTTTTATTAAGTGGTTTTTGAAATTTTAAATTTCTTTTTTGGATAATTATTATTTCAGAATAAATGATATATTTTATTGTATTTTCATCAAAACCACAAAATTTTAATCTTCTGTAAGCTTCCATATATCCTTCATTATTTCCACTCATACCAGCTATTATTAGTTCAGTAAAAAGTAATTTATTCATTATTCTTCACCGACATTATATTACCATATTATCTTACTATTTTCAAACATTGATTATAAATTAATAAGGAAATATTGTTACAGTTCAGTCAAGAACACTAGAAAATAAGTAAGGAACACTTACTTTTTTTCATATTATAATAGTTTGATTATTGAAGGCAGATACTAAAGCATCAAATACATTCACTTTATTCTTTTTGTAAGTTAATATACAACTTTTTATAATTGAATA
>CANQHO010000015.1 GCA_947623815.1 uncultured Bacilli bacterium
TAGTAAACAGGTTGCATTTTTCCATTACAAACTAAACAATCAAATCTAGGTGGATATTTAGGATCACCGCCATCACATTTATCCAACATATCTACAACATCAAAAGGAATATCCTCTTTAGTTTTGCATTTAGGACAAATAAAAGTAACATAATCGGTTTTAATGTTTTTTTTAATTTTTTTAAGCATACTACCCATGAAAATACCTCCTTCAGGAGACTTCAAATAAACATTCCATTAAAGTACCACAGTTGGGGCATTTAATAGGTATACGAAGAAATGAAGTCAAAATTAAATTTTTCCATTTAAGTAATTCTTTTTTAAATTTACTTTTCTGTTTGTCAATAACTGATATAATCATATCACAAAATTTAGAGGAATAGTTATAAAAACCATAATAGCGAATAGATTTAAAATTAGAAGGAAGTAAATGTCTTAATAATTTAGTAATAAAACCAAAAGCAGAATCGACAACTTCATGGTATTCATCATTAGTATGATCTTTATAAAAGAAAGTAACATATTCACCATCATAATTTAAAATACGAGATTCTGCCATAGCAGGACGAGAGCAATAACGAACAAGATATTTAATTAAAGCTTCAATAGAATTAAATTTAATATTATCATCTTGAAGTTTATTATTAACATAAAAACCATTAGGATAAGATAAATACATTTTATTTTTAGTATCTTTAAAATTATTTTTACCAAAAAATTTTTCCATTTTATCTAAAAGGATTTTCATAAATCTTTTAGATAAAGCATCATAATTAAAATAATTAAATTTTTTAAAATGCTTTTTTTTATCAATAATAAATTCAGCAATAATAACATGAATATGAGGATTAAAATTAAGAGCTCTACCAAAAGTATGAAGAAAAGCGAAGAAACCAGGAGAATAATTAAGATTATATTTTCTGGTTTTTTTCTTTTTTACCTTACCATTAACAATAGAGTAAAGAGTATCACTGACAGCTTCAAAAAGTAAATTATTAGAATTTAAGTTATAGAAAAACCAATGAGAAAGAGAAGAAGGGATAGTAAAAGTAATATGACGATGTTTAACATTAGAAGCCCGTTCAAGAATAGAGTTAGTTTTTAAAATTTGAGATTTAATACCACAAGAAGAACAAAGTTTACCTTTACAAGTATGATGAGAAAATAAAACATCAGAACAATTAGGACAAACATAAACAGAAGCACCAAGGTTATGATTGGCACAATCAATAACTTTATGGACTTCATTAAAGGCATTAGGTCTATATTTGTCTAAAGTAAGTTTATATTTAGAATAATAATTATCAAAATGATCTTCAAAAATATTAGAAATAATACCAGTAGATTTAAAATTATTATTATTTTCCATAATGATAAAACCATCATTATCAAATTTAGAATCATCAGTTAAATTATTTTTAGCCCAGGAATTAAATTGGGTAATATTCATATGTTCCATATAAACCACACATTCCTTTCACTTCATTCAAGGCACACATAGTCATGAAAATAATTATTTTTCAGACTATCACTATAATAATTATACTAGAAAAAAGGTCCCCTAAAAAGGGGACGCATGACAAAATTTATTTTGTCATTTTTTTAATCATTTAATATTTTTTTCAATGTAATCTTTAAAATCTAAATAAGTTGGTTTGTTATCTTTTAAAGTAGGTAATTGATATGTATTTAGTTTTACATTATATTCCCATTTTTCATTTAATTCAATAGTTTTTTCTATATTGATGAAAGTGTTTTTTGGGTATTTATCTATTAAAGTTTCTTCGTTTTTAGTAGTTAAATATAAATTAAACATATCCTTATTGGCACTGTTAATCATATCAGCAATATTATTTATTTTTATTTCATCAAAATCATCTAAAATAAAAGTTATTTTATGGTGTTTATTTTTTATATAACTATAAACTTGGTTAATGATGATATTAGTTAAACTATAAAGAGGTTTATATCCAACAACAAATATAGCACATTTATCATTTAAGTCTTTAGAAATATTAAAATTATGATTGTAAAAAGATTTTAAAAGTTCTGGTCTTGTAAAAAATAAATTAAGTTTTTGTTTTACTACTGATAAAATACTACCTCTAGTTTCATTAGGGGCATTTAAAGTATTAGACATACTTATATATGCCGGATCCATAATGTCTAAAGTATCACAATAAGTTTTAAGCATCGTGGAATTTTTATATTTTAATTCTCCTTGATTTATGATGTTTGAAATTGAACCAAAACTAGTTTCTTTATTTATTTTTAACAATGTTAATACTACTCCAGTAAAATAGTCAGCGGCTGAATTAGTCCAAAAAGGATCACCATGATAGTTTTCTTCTTCAAATATTG
Organism: uncultured Bacilli bacterium; assembly: GCA_947623815.1. GTDB lineage: Bacteria > Bacillota_I > Bacilli_A > RF39 > UBA660 > HGM10857. The sequence goes on from CANQHO010000015.1 coordinate 2,361, forward strand.
TCAATCCCATTTCTTTTATTTGTTCGACACATAAATCTATTTCATTTGAATCGTATAAATATTTTATGTATTCAAGTGGATCATACCCATCTGATTTTAAAGGATTTTTAAAATTTACAACCTTAATATTATAGTTGTTATCCTTTAATTTTTGACCAAATTGATTATAATATTCTAAATCATTATCAATTACAAATAAATTTTCATTTTTTTCTATTAAGTTTTCAACTTCATTGAATAAAATTTTTTTTGTTTTTCCGGTATTTGATTTACCAACTATTTTAATTGTTTTTTTCATATCTATCTCCTTATCACTTTATTTTTATTTATTTTGTTTAAAATAATTTTACCATCTTTTATTTGATTTCTTAAATCATCAGTTAATTTTATTTTGTCTTGAACATCATTTATTTCTTGGTACAGTTTTTGTTTATGTTTTAGTATAATATCATCATTAAAGTTATCTTGATTTTCGATAATTTCTTCTAAGGTAAAACCAGCATTTTTTAAAAGTTCAATGACTTTAACTTGGTATAGATTATTATCACCATAGTATCGATAACCGGTATAAATATCAACTTCTTCTGGTATTAAAAGACCAATATCATTATAGTATCTTAATGTTCTAATTGATAAATTAGTTAGTTTAGAAAACTCTCCAATTTTATACATATATTCTCCTTTAAGCAACTTTAATATTTTTACCATTATATTTATATGTTAAAACTTTTACTTTCGGTTTTTCATATGTTGGTTCGTTTTTTATTTGTTCTTCTTTAACAAATTCTAAAATTTTTTTATATTGCTTTAACATATTTAATTTTTCTTGTGTTTTCATTATTATCCCTCCTCGATAAAATGATATCATTCTAGTAGACTGGAGAGTCAATAATTTCAATTATATTATAACACTTTTACTTGTTATTTAAAGTATAAAAATAAATTATTGTATAAAGATGCAGGAAATATGGTTATTTTATTTTTTTTATGATATAATGTATTTGGTTTAATGTAACTTCATATGGAGGTGGGAAAATGTATATTTTGGAAATGGAAGATACAAGTTGGGTAAATAATGCGATTCGAACATTTTTCTCAATGATAGACGGTGCAGTTTATTCTGCCATAGCAATCGTTTATCGTATTTTATTGTATTTATCTGATTACCAATTGTTTACTAATGAAACTCTATATGCATTTAGTCAAAGAGTATATAGTCTTTTAGCATTGGTTATGATATTTAAAATATCTTTTTCCCTAATCAATTATGTAGTCAATCCCGATGCTTTTTTAGATAAGGAAAAGGGAGTATCCAAACTGATTCAAAATATTTTGATATCGTTGGCGATGTTGATAGCGGCTCCTTTTTGTTTTTCATTATTAAGAGATTTACAAAGTGCAATAATTGACGATCAAATTATACCGAAGTTTTTTCTAAAACAAAAGGGTCAAAATGCGGATATGATTGTTGAAGAAAATAAATTTTATATATCGGATATGTGTAGTAAGTTGGAGACAGGAGATCCGGGTATGGCTACCGCTGATTCGACGGAAGATTTAATAGCGATTATGATGTTTAAACCGTTTTTCCAACCATATGATCCGTTTGACGATAATATAAATGTCGAATTAGAAGTTCCCGAGTTTTATTGTACGGCCTATCTATCCTCAGATGTTAGGACTTATCTCCAACCGTCGATATATAATGCTTATTATGATGTAAAAGATACCAATGATGAAGATAATAGGGTGTATATGATTGATTATAAGGTATTTTTATCTTCCGTAACGGGAATTGTTGGATTATTAGTTTTAATATCTTTCTGTTTCGATGTGGCAGTAAGGGTAATAAAATTAGCCTTTTTACAAATAATTGCTCCGATACCAATTATTTCTTATATAGATCCAAGTTCATCAAAAAATGGTATGTTTAAAAAATGGCTTCAACAAGTTGGTACTACTTGGCTTAGTGTGTTTGTCAGATTAGCTGCTTTCTTCTTTGCTTTATATGTAATTCAATTAGTAGCAACCAATGATTTTGGAGAATTTGAAGATGACAAAACTTGGGTTATCCTATTCTTAATTCTAGGAGCTTTAATGTTTGCGAAACAATTGCCAAGTTTACTTAGTGAATTGATGCCTGGATTGAAATTGGATGGTAAAGTACAACTCAATCCATTTAAACGAATTGAAAATGATGCTGTTGGAGGAAAAGCTATTATTGGTGCCGCTAAAGGTGCTGCCGCTGCTGGAGTAGCCGCTGCTGGAGCTTTGGCTGGACATCAATTATATTTAAGTCAGCAGCGCCAAAATATAAGTAAAAATAAAGCTGAAAGAGCTCAAATAGAAAAAGATTTTGATTTAGATGGAAAACGCCAACAGTTGTTAAGAAGTAGAATGGCTAGTCAAAGACTTGCTAACAGATATCAAAGCCTATCAGAATCAGCAACTGGAGCTACTAAACAAAAATATGAAAGATTAAGAGATTTGTATCAAGGCAAAGCTGAACAAGCTGATAAAGAATATGAGAGACAAAAAGAACTTTTAGCAACTTTGACAGCTAAAAACGATGAGGCAATTAGAAATATAAAAAATAATAGACTTTATAAACATCCGATTTTAAGTACTTTAGGAACAACGGCCAAGGGGGCTTACTTCGGAGCTAGAGATGGTTATAAAGCAGGTGGTTTAATTGGTACAGCCAAAGCGGGATTGTCTGGTATGGAAAAAGCTGGAAAAGAAAGAAATGATAGAGAAAAAAGAGGTCTTACAACTGATTTCCAAGATAAATTTACTGATTTAATGGGTATTAAAAATGAGTCTGGTACAACAAGTTTAGCTAATAAAGAAATTAAACGTTTAAATGACTCTTTAACAAGATACACCACAGAACAACAACGTTTAAGCCAACAAATGGCTGTATTAGGTCAAGCATATAGTACTAATCAAGCTGAATATAACAAAATTGTCGGTTTAAGTAGTGAAGGAAAATATGCTGCATTTGGAAGAGAATTGGGTCAAGCCTTCAGTGAATATGCAAGACAAGGTGGAACTTTAAATCAGAGTGACTTTAACAATATTTATTCTAACGTTATAAGTCTTGCTGAAGTAGAAGATCAAATTGCTGATATCAAAAAAGCTATCAAAGAACAAGAATCAGTTAAAAAGAAGGTATAGTATATGAATCCTTTTGAAAGATATCCATATAGTAGCCGAATAAAAAATAGAATATCTGAACTGTTTGGTATAGTTCAAGAAGATGGTACTACCTCTGTATTACAAAATGATATAGATATACTATATCGTAATCGAAATATATACGAAAATGAAGTAAATAGAATTACAATGCAGATAGCTTATTTAAAAAATAATTTTATGGATCGTCAACACGAATATGAAGAATTAGTAAGATTGCAAGTAGATACTTATGGAAACCGTATTTTACCATACGGTCTTCCAATTAGTACTGCTTATCAAAAATATAAAAAATTAAAAGGTTCAGTAGTATTTACCGAACAAGAATTTACTAATATTTATTCTAATTTAATTTATTTAATAGAAGCTGAAACTCAAATAAGAGAAATTGATAGAAAAATAAATATGTATGAAGACTATCAAAAAAGAAAATAGAAAGGAGAATGAAAATGGGGAGATTTTTAATACCGGCTAACTCAAAAAAATCATTGCTGTTATTTGGACTATTTAACTCATTTGATATGATTTTGTTTGGTAGTGGAATAGGAGTATCAATGATTTTGATAGCTATATTACCCGTTGAACAAATGACAATGTCTTTTTTAGCCATTACTCCGGCATTGATAACTGGATTTCTTGTATTTCCAGTTCCAAATTACCACAATGTACTAACAATAATATTAAGTGCCTTAGCCTTTTTTACCCAAAATCAAAAATTCATTTGGAAAGGATGGTGTGTGTTAGATGAGTACAAAGACCAAAAAATTAAGGAGTAAATATACGACCGATTTTGTCCCAGTTAAAGCTATTCAAAATGGAACTATAGTCTTAGACAATAATCAAAAAGTAACCGGAGTAAAAATAATGCCAAGAAATATATTTATTCTAGATTATGGAACACAAGCAGCTATTATTGATAACTTGAAAAACGTATACAACCAAATAGATTATGAATTTTGGATTATAGCTGCCGATCGACCAGTTGATATCAATGTATATTTATCCCAATTACAACTTTTATTTAATCAAGTACAAGATCAAGTTAAAAGAAAAATGATTATGGAAGATATAAATAAGGCCAATATGTTTATGTCCAACAATATAGTTGATACCGAATACTTCTTACTATTTAAAGAAATAAGTGATGAAAAAATAAATAAACGAATTCGTAATTTGATAAATGGATTTACCAATTCAGGATTGAATTCCCATCAAGTTACTAATGAAGATTTAAGAATTATTTTAGATAACTTCTTAAATGGTGGACAAACCACTACTTTTGGGACGGTGATTAGTTAATGAATATAAAAAGTCAAATAGCACCAAAAGGATTAGAATTTAAATCTAATCATTTTATCATAAGTGATAAATACGCTACTATTTTAACCGTAGTTGGTTATCCTAAATACATCCAACCAGGTTATCTATCATCACTAACTAGTATGTCGGGAATTAAAGTGGTAATTAAACATTTACCAATGCCATTTACTACCATAACTAAAATGTTAAATAAAGAGATAGTTGATTTAAAACAAAGATATCAAGAAGAAACTGATAGAACATTACAAGAAAGAATTCGTTTGGATTATGAATCATTAGAGCAATTTGTTTCTATGTTAGCCGCCAATCAATCTAGAATTTTTGATTTTCAAATGCACATTATGATAACAGCGGATACCGAAGATGAATTAACAAGTAAAAAATTACAAGTAAGAAATTACTTAGAAGCTATGGAAATGCGAGCCTTTCCATTACGTTTTGAACAAGAACAAGTATTAAAATCAATCTTACCGATATTCCCTAATCAAGACTTAGAAAAAAGAATAGGTACTCCAATACCAGCTCCAACAATTGCGGCAATGTATCCTTTTATCTTTGATAGTATTAAAGATCCAGGTTTATCAACCTTACTTGGAGTTGATTTTTCTGGGGGAGTAATTTTATTTAACCAATTTTTATATCAAATAAGAAAAGAACACAATAGAAATAATGCTAATATGATAATCCTTGGTACATCAGGAAGTGGTAAATCAACAGCTGCTAAAATATTACTTAGAACCCATATAAGAAATAATTGTCAACTTGTTATAATTGATCCTGAAGGAGAATTAGAACAAATGACAAGACTATATAATGGTGATTTTATCGACCTTGGAAAAGGTGGGGAATTTGGAATGGTAAACCCCTTAGAAATAGTTTTAGATGCTGATGAAGAAGAAAGAGAACAAGGACTTGGTTATACAGTAATGACAAGAACATTACAAAATGTTAAAGCATTTATGAAATATTATGATCCCCATATTGAAGAAGATGTTTTAAATATGTTTAGTGAAGTATTACAAGAAACATATCGAAGATTTGGAATGAATTTTGATACTGACTTTACTCAATTTACCTCTAATGACTATCCAACATTTAAAGATGTATACGCTACAATTAAAGGTCGAATTGCCTCAATGACCGAAAAAACTCATGAAAAAGATATCATGGAAAAATTAGAAATAAAAATTAGACCAATTGTAAGAGAATTAAAATATTATTTTGATGGTCATACTACTATTAACCCTCAATCATCATTTGTTGTATTTAATATTAGAGAATTGATGAATGCGGATAACAACATTAGGAATGCTTTATTTTTTAACATCTTAAAATATGCTTGGGGTCTTACCTTAAATAAAAATGTAAATACGATTCTAGAAGTAGATGAAGCTCATGTTTTAATTAGTGGAAATAACACTTTAGGAGCCGACTTTTTGGCACAAATACAAAGACGTAGTCGGAAATATAATACCGGAACAATTATTATTACCCAACAACCTAGTGACTTTTCCGATCCGGGAGTTATTACTCAAGGAAAAGCTATTTTTGACAATGCTTCATACTATTTAGTCATGGGACTAAAAAAACAAGCTGTAGAAGATTTATCATTGCTGATAGATTTAAATGATAATGAAAGAGAAAGTATTAAAAGATATCAACAAGGAGAAGCGCTATTTGTCTGTGGAAGTAGACGGATGCAGATAAATATTATTGCGACTGAACAAGAATTAGATTCGTTTGGTAGTGGTGGTGGATTATAGGAAATAAAGGAGGTGTTCTAATTGGATAATGAACCAAAAAAAATTGAAAGTCAAAATCCTAAGGAAATGATGAAACAAAATGTTCAAAATTTAGATGATAGAAAAAATATCCAAGAAAGAATGGCCTCAAGTCAAGCTCGTAATCTTATACAACATCCCATTATAAATGATGTTGAAAATAATACTGCTGAAGAAGAAATTCAAGAAAATCCTAATGAATTAGAAAGTCAAAACAAAGATGAAACTGAAGGAAAAGCTAAAAAACAGGGACGAGGATTGCGTAAAATAGCAACCTCTTCATTTGGTGGGGGAACTGGTAGTGGTCAATTACCAGAAGAATTATATGAAAGTATAATGGCCCCTTTAAAAAGATTGTTGATTTTTGCGGCAGCGGCTTTTATAATTTTAATGTTGGTTATTTTGTTTGCCGCTTCAACTTTGATTACTTACAGTTCCAAGGATAGAGAATATAATAAATCAACAATAAAAAAGTTTTCTAGTATTACTAATGATGATGACGGAAATAAAATATTAGATCAAACCCTTTTTAAATTTGTTCCATATTTTGATAGTTCATCAGATGACCCTGAAGATTTTTTTGAAGAAAACTTAAAAGAAGATTTAATTTTGTATCTGCAAGCTAATGGTTATTGTCATAGAAATTCTTGTAAAAAAACTGATGCCTATGCTTTTTACAAAAAATTGATAATTCATGTATTAGAACATGAGAAAAACAAAGAAAGTATCGATGTTGGTTTATTATATGAAACAATGTCCTATTATCGGGCTGATGATGAACTTTTTAGTGGAAGTGCTAGTTCCAGTGATCGAGATTTAAAATGGTGGGAAATGGTTTTAGGATTATTTAAGAAAAAAACTGATGAAATGGATAAATTAACTGAAAAAATGTTTAATAATAAAAAAATTGATTTAAATCAATATGCCGCTTATCTGTTATATGGTGAACCCGATGGAAATGATTTTGATGGTTATATTGATATCGGTGATGCTGATAGTATGGCTGAAGCTATGATAGCTACTGGGGCAACTATGATGAATCCTAGTAAATTAAAAAGAACCGGAGAAAATAACAATGCCATAACCCATTGGTTTGGACCGATTGAAGGATATAGTTATTATTGGTGTGCGGCCTTTGTTTCATGGGTGGTAGCTCATACCGAATTTGAAGGAAAAAAACTTTATGATGTCATTCCATTTAAAAGTGCATCTGTAGCAGAATGGATTAGTTATTTTCAAAATTCTAAAACTTCAAAATTTTATTATAATGATTATTGTAATCCTGGCAGAAATAAATCAAAATATACACCTAAAATTGGAGATATCATAATGTATGGATGGGGAAGTCATATTGGAATAGTTGCTAAAGTTAATGGAACTAGTATAACGGCTTTGGAAGGTAATACTGGTGCTAACGAAAATGATGTTGTTAAATATGTTCAAAGAGATATGAAAAACTGTTATGTTTCGGGGTATGGATCATGGTATTAAAAAAGAAAATATTTTGCCTTTTAATAACAATGTTGTTTATAACTGGTTGTTCTTCAAAATATCAATTAGAAGTAACTAATGATAAATTTATAGAACAAGTTGATACCGAAATTTTAAATAAAGATATTCCGGATTATAACCCTAAAGCTAGTAATAGTGACTTTGCCACTCCATTTATAAACGATGATACGTTTGTAACCCCATTTCCGGATAATCCCGATATTCATTATAATAAAAAAGTAAATCAAACAGATGATGGTTATAATGTTAAATTAAGTTATACATATAAACCTGATGAATATAAAAATTCATACGCTATGAATTTGTGTTTTGAAACAGCAAATTTTCAAAATACTAAAAAATATTTTAATTTTCATTTAAGTGGTAGATTTTCTTGTTTGTATAGTAATAAATTGTCTGTAAATGTAAAGACAGATAATTACGTAGAAGAACATAATGCTGATAAAGTAGATGGTAATACCTACATTTGGTATATAGATAGTACCAATATGAATGCAACAGATATCAATATTAAAATATCTAAGCAAGATAGAGAAAATTATATTTTTAGAAATACAATTTTAATCTTAATTGGTCTAATACTAATTGGAAGTGCCATTTATATAACATATAGAAAATATAAAAGAAACTAGGTGGTATCTATGGATAAAAATTCTAAATTATACCGATTTGGAAAACCATTTATAATAATGGTTATAGTATTTTTAATTATAGGTATCATCTGTTATTTTATATTTCAAACTGGTAAACGTAAAACCAATGAAGACTATGTTTATACTTCCATTGAAGAAAGTAATCGATTAACTTCTATTACCGTACCAACTATTAATTTAAAGGGAAAAGAAATTGAAAAAATAAATCAAGAATTAAAAAGGGCATATGAAAATGACAAAAGATTTTATGTAAGAGAATATTATTATAGTTATGATTTAGACGGTGAAATATTAAATTTAGTTACCTTGACTAGAAATATTGCCCGTGATACTGATGGTAGATATATAAATAGATATAATTCCTATTTTATAAATGTAAATACTAGTTCGGTAATAAGTAGTAGTACCATTTTAAAAAATCATCATTTAACAGAAGAGGATGTTACAAAAAAAGTTGACGAAAAAATACAAGAAATGTATCAAAAAGAAATAAACGATGAATATATCAGTGAATATTCTTGTGATCTAGAATGCTTTAAAGATATGAGAAATATAGATACTGATTTTGATAACTTAACAATTGGAACAATAAATGGTAAAATAGTAGCTTACTTACCTTTTTACGAATTCGTTAATTTTGGTAATAATTATACCAAAGATGATTTCTTATTTTATATTGAGAAGTAGAGGTGATATTCTTGTTAAACATTTGCTTATTTTTACTAAAGAATATTGTTTTTGTTTTAGTATTTATAATTTTAATATGTAAAAAAATTAAACTAATTAACTTAGTAAAAATAGTAAGTGTTTTTTTGCTTTTTTTCTTATTTTCTAATCAATATAAAATCAATAGAAATAATTATCAAAACAAGTTAGCTTATACTACTGTTGGTCAAAAAATATCTAACGTAAGATTAACATTTTATGATGGATGTGCTCAAGAAAATGGAGGATATGCTGGACTAAATGCACGACCTGAAGTCAATGGCGGAAAATTAGCTCTTGGTCAAGTAGCGGCGTATCAAGGTTTTTTATTATATCACACCATTATATATGTTGAAGGCCCATCTAGTGGTGAGGGATCATATGCGAATGGAAAATATTTTTATGTGGCTGATACAGGAGCCTTTTCCGATGAACATATTGATATAGCTGTTGTTGACTCTAAAAACTTGACTGCTCATAATCCCGCTATAAATAATGCTCCTTATGGAACGGGATTTGGTACCGTTACTATTGTTAAAATGAATGCTACTTGGGACGATTATGTTAAAAATTACTTAAACAAAAACGGTTGGAGTGGTGTTGGTATAAGTAGTGGGCATACCTATAAATATGGTAAATGTACTGTCAATGACGGAGGATACGATGGTGATGTTAAAGATGGGTACATTTATAAAAGATTTGAAAATACCTTATTTAAAAATTTACATTCTACCAAAGATATTGAAAATAGAGCAGTAGATATAATACAAGATATATTTGATGATACTATTGAAATGTATGGTAATCCAAGTTATTGTACTGGTGATTCCGATGAAGAGAATGGTAATTCTTGTGGAGTCAATACATCGATGTGGTGGCCAGTTGGTAGTAATAAAACTACTAAAGAAGGTGGCGAAACATTCGCAAGTGGAAATCCAGTGTCTGTAACTATTTCTTCACCATTTACTGATGCCAGAACGCTTGGTGGTACAACAAGTGCTCATAGAGGTATTGATATTAGTAGTGATGGATATGCACCCGGTAAATTAAATGTTATTGCCGCTTTAGATGGAACAGTTGTTTATCCAACTAGTGATTCTCAAACTCATTATGCAGATAATGGTTCTCTTTCCAATAATGATGGTGGAGGATTTGGAAACTATGTAGTTATAGAACATAGTAATGGTTTATATACTTACTATGGTCATATGGCCCAAGATTCTATTACTGTTAAAAGTGGTGATAAAGTAAAACAAGGTCAAGTAATTGGAAAAATGGGACACAGTGGTCGTTCAACAGGAACCCATTTACACTTTGAAGTAAGAGTTGGTTCTCAAGATAAATCCAGTGCTGTAGATCCAACGACATATGTTAGTTCATCCAATCCTAGACCAAAAGCAAATGCTTTAGGAAGTAGTTGGTCACTTACAACTACAAGTCTTACTAAGAAAGAATTTAAAAATAAAATGAATTCTTACTGTAAAAAATCAGGTAACCAAGATTTTTGTAATAACTTTTCTAACAATTCCGATACGATATATGAAGCCTCTAAGGATAGTAACGTCAATCCAGAACTAGTTGTTGTAACAGCTGGTACTGAAGAATCTTTTAAAAATAGGTGTGATAATTATAACTTCTGGGGAATCGGCATTTCTAATGGTAAACCATGTAGTGCTGGGCCATCATTTTCAAGTATGAGTGATGCCGTAGCTGGCTATGCCAAAACTATTCAAGATTATTTGAAGGGTGGAAGTAAAGCCTCAATGATAGAAGAAAGATATGAAGCTAGAGAAGCAGGTAAATGTGATTGTGCTGGTCATGGGCATGCGGGAACCTTAGAAGGAATGCAATCAGTATATTCTTGGCTTGGAAATTATCGTTACAGTCCTGGAGATTCCGGACTTGGTGGATGTTATTATTTAAATGAAAATATGTATGAAGCTAATTATTGTTCCAAACATCCAGTATGTACTAATTACTCATCTTGTCCAGCTGACTCTAAAACAACGGTTTGTGAACAAAATGATTATACAGCTTGGCAAATAAAGAATAAAAAGAAATTGAGATTCGATATTTTTGGACTATAGGTGATAATATGGATAGAATTGAAATAAAAATAAGTTTAGTAATTATTATAGTAGCTTTATTACTAATATTGATATTTGGTTTTAATACTAAAGCTGGGGGTACAGAAATAGTAAAAGATCCTAGTGAATTTTATGTTGCTAGTGGTTGTGTTGGCCAATATTATAGCTTTCTTCAAGCCAATGATACCAATGCTCTTATGACAATTTTAGATAAAGAATATATTAAAAAAAATAATATTAACTCATCTAATGTTTATGAAAAATTGGAAGGTAGTAATAATTTATATACTTTTTCTCCTACTAAAGCTTATCGACAAAAAATATCGGAAAATATTATCAAATATTATATATATGGAAATAAGCAAATTGAAACGATTGACGATAGTCAAATTGTCGATGAAGATAAATATGTAGTAACTATATATAAAATAAATTCAACGTATACAATTATGCCTTATACAGGAAGTTTATTCGATTAGGAGGTTTTTTATGAATTGGAAAACAACATCACTAATAGTAATTATAGTAATACTGTCTGTTTTAATAGTTTATAAACACCAACATTTGGAAGAAAACCTACCTATAGCAGTAGAGGGAGTTAATACTTATGTTGATAAAGAAGTAACCGATAGAACTATGGCTACAGTTTACTTTAATCAATTTAATAATATGTTACTAAATAATCCAGATATGGCGTTTACTTTGATTGATATAACAACCAAAACAATGTTAGGTGTATCTAACAAAGAAGAATTTAGAGAATATGTTAATAAAAATAGGGACCAAATTGCTAAAAGAACTTTAAATAATTTTGATGTAATAACTAAAAATGGAGTAAAAAATTATTATTGTTTAGCTAGTGATAAGGTTACATACGTTTTTGTACCAAATTCAGTAATGGATTATAAAGTCCAAATAACTAAATAAAAAAATTGAAAAAATAAATATGTTGTGCTATTATATTTTTTAAAGGAGGCCACTTATGAAATTAAAATTTAAAGCTGAAAAAAAAGATGTGACAATTTTTGTGGTCTTTATGATTGCATTACTTTATCTTATTGCTTTAGCTGTTGTTAATGTCATGGCGTTTTTAAATGAGGAAATAAGTTTTACTTTATTACCTCTTAGAGCATTTACTTTAGAATTTTTGCCAGCAACTATATTTTTCTTTTTAGCGGCCGTTATTGCTTCTTTTTTAAGTGTCTCAGATCATTTCTTTACTAGGGAAAAAGGAATCGGATTTGAAATAGGCAAAAGTGAAAGTGATGGTTATTCTAGATGGGCTAGTGAAAAAGAAATAAAACACGAATTAAAATTGGTAAACCCTAGTTCCGAAATAAGCGATGTAGCTGGTATTCCTCTTATAAATAATGGTAGTGAAATATGGGTTGATGATGGTGAATCACATAATTTAATAATTGGTTCAACCGGTAGTGGTAAAACGGAAATGTTAGTACAACCGATGATTAAAATATTGGCTAAACATGGTGAATCAATGATTATTACGGACCCTAAAGGGGAAATATATGAAAATAATGCGAATGAACTAAAAGCTAGAGGCTATAATATAATTTTATTAAACTTTAGAGATCCGCAAAAAGGAAATTGTTGGAATCCCCTTACTTTACCTTATTCCCTTTATAAAAGTGGAGATAAAGATAAAGCTAATGAATTATTAGACGATTTAGCTAAAAATATATTGTATGATGCCGACAATAAATCTAATGACCCTTTTTGGGAAAATACTTCCGCTGATTATTTTTCCGGTTTGTCATTAGCTTTATTTGATGACGCTAAAGAAGAAGAAATAAACTTAAATAGTATCAATGTTATGACTACTGTTGGTGAAGAAAAAATCAAAGGAACTAATACTATTTATATGAAAGAATACTTTAGTACTAAAGATGTTGGTTCACCAGCTTATATAAATGTTGCCTCAACTTTGACCGCTCCATCGGAAACTAAAGGTAGTATTCTATCAGTATTTAAACAAAAAATAAAATTATTTTCTTCGCGTGAAAATTTATCCGAAATGTTAAGTCATAGCGATTTTGACATGAAAGATATCGGAAGAAAAAAAACCGCTGTTTTCTTAGTTATTCAAGATGAAAAAACAACTTATCATTCATTAGTTACCATTTTCATTAAACAATGTTATGAAACCTTAATTGGGGTAGCCCAAGAAAATGGTGGAAGATTGGAGTATCGAACCAACTTTATTTTGGATGAATTTGCCAATATGCCACCTTTAAAAGATGTAACAACTATGGTTACAGCGGCCCGAAGTAGAAAAATAAGATTCAATTTTATTATTCAAAACTTTGCCCAATTATCATCAGTTTATGGTAAAGAAAATGGGGACACAATTAAAGGAAACTGCGGTAATTTAATTTATTTAATTAGTAGTGAAATGAATGCTTTAGAGGAAATCAGCAAAATGTGTGGTGATAAAAAATCTAAAGAAAAAGATAAAACGGCTAGTACTCCGTTAGTTACGGTTAGTGATTTACAAAGATTACCTAAATGGACCACTATTTTAGTAAGGGATAGATGTTTTCCATTTAAAACTAAAATGACTCCGAACTTTGAGTTAGTCGCTAATAATGCTTGGGGAAAAGATTATGGTAAAGCGGATTTCCCAACTAGGGAAAAACAAAAAGTACCAGTCTTTGACTTAAAGGGTGTAGTAGATAAAATAAGAGAAGAAAAAATAAATAACTTATTAGGGGAAAAAGGAAACATGCCATTTGGCGGTCTTCCTGGTATGGGCTTATCCGGAATAGATAAACCTAGTATGCCACCTTTTCCTGGTTTAGGGCCCAAAAATCCATTTACTCCAGATAAAGAAGGGCCAAAAGGTTTTGATGTCGATGAATTGGTAAAAAGAATAGATGCGAAAATAGCCGAATTAGAAGAAGAAGAACGAAAAGAAAAAGAAGCCATGAATCAAAAAGTGGAACCTAGAAAAGAAATAACAGAAGAAAAAATTATCCAAAACGATAAAATGCCTAAAATTTTACCTAGTCAAGTTTTTGATGAAAAAGAAATTACTGATGATCAATTTTTTGACGATTTCTTCTGTGATGAAGATGAATAGGAGCTTTAACTACAAGCTTCTTTTTTTTCGCATATATTATATTAGGGTGGTTTGATGCAGTTTGAAATAGACAAAAAGCAAATTGATAAATTGATGGTACTAATCGATTTAAGAGAATATGAAGCCTATCAAGAAGAACATATTGAAAATGCAATATGGACGCCAATTCAAAAAATAATAACGACACCATATTTAGTTTTAAACAAAAATCAAAAATATGTTCTTTATTGTGATAAAGGAATGTTAAGTAAAAAAGTGTGTAATATTCTAAGAAAAGAAGGATATCAAGTATGGAATTTAATTGGTGGTTATGAAAAGTGGAAGGAAAAATAATTCTTTCCCTTTTTCAAACTTGACACTTTTTGTAAACCATTTAATATCAAGGTCTAAAATAAAAAATTCCTTTTTTGACCATAAAAAACTTTCCTTTTTATCTTTGCTAAAGCATATAATTGTGATATAATTTTATATAAGATAGCTTGGAGGAAAAATATGACGATAAGTAGCATTGTATCATTATTTACAAAACTAATAGACGTAACGGTAGTATGGTTTTTACTATATTACATTTTAAAAAATTTACGTAGAAACGTAAAAATGGTGTTATTATTAAAAGGAATTTTAATAATAATAGTTCTTAAAGTACTAAGTGATTTATTTAATTTAGTAACATTAGGATATCTATTGGATTATGTTATAACATGGGGACCTTTAGCGCTTATAGTAATATTCCAACCAGAAATCAGAAATGTTTTGGAATATTTGGGAAGGAGTCAACTATTAGGTCGTCATAAAATGTTAACCGTTGATGAAAGAGAAAAAATGGTTTATGAAATAACTAATGCTATGGACTATATGAAAAAAGCGAGAATTGGAGCCTTAATTGTTATAGAACGCGACAATAGTTTACAAGAATACATTGAAGCATCTAAAAAAATATATGCCGATATTTCCGCTGACTTACTAATATCTTTATTTTTTCCCAACAATCCTATGCACGACGGTGGTGTAATTATTCAAGGGGATAAAATTACTAGTGCTGGTGCCGTATTTCCAACTAGTAGTAATTTAAAAATAAGTAAAAGATTGGGAACTCGTCATCGGGCCGCTTTAGGAATATCTGAAACCGGAGATTGTATTGCTTTAATAGTATCTGAAGAAACCGGAAGACTATCTATGGCTTTAAATGGAGAACTTAACTACAATATGACTTTAGATGAAGTAAAAATGTCTTTGTTAGAAGAATTACGACCAAAAAAATCAATTATAATGGAAGATGAGGAGGAAGAAAATGAAGAAGATACTAATACCATTTAAAAAACTTTTTCTTGCTATTGCTCATTTAATTGATAAAAGAATTGTAGTTCCGATAACTAAACTGATTGTTATGATTTCTAATAAATTTGATAAATCAGGTAAAAAAATAGAAAATTGGTTATCTAAAACCAATACTTTACTTTTTATATCTTTGTTTTTAGCCTTGTTTATATTTTTTCTAATTGATCAGAAAATACTTTTGTTTAACGATAATAGTGCTGAATTGTTATCAGATCAAAAAGTTAATGTAATATATAATCAAGAAGCCTATGTTGTTGAAGGACTTCCTGAAACAGCCGATATAACCTTAATAGGATCTAAAACCGATTTATATATTGCCAAACAATCAGCGGTTCATGAAGTGTCAGTTGATTTGAGTGGACTAGAAGCCGGTACCCATAAAGTAGATGTTACTTATAATCAAAATACTGGGAATATTAGATATACCGTCAACCCATCTAGTGTAACCGTAAATATTTATCCTAAAGTATCAGAAACTAAAACTTTATCAGTTGATTTATTAAATCAAGATCATTTAGATTCAACTTTATCAATTGACTCTATTGATTATGATACCGATAAAGTTGTAATTAAAGGTGCCGAACATAAATTGAAACAAGTCGCTGAAGTAAAAGCCTTAGTTGATATTGATAACTTAGTAAATAAAGAAGTAGGAAAAACAACTATGAAAGATGTACCACTTAGAGCCTATGACAAAAATGGAGAAATAGTCGATGTGGAAATTGTTCCTGGTAAAATAGATGTTGATTTAACTATTTCATCACCAAGTAAAACTCTTCCAATTGAAATAGTACCAACTGGAGATGTAAGTTTTGGACTAGGAATTGAATCTATAACATCAAATGTCAATGAAGTTACTGTCTATGGTGATACTGAAGCCTTAGAAGGATTAACTTCTATTCCAGTCAAAATAAATGTCGATGGATTAAAAGAAGGAAAAACTTATAAAGCCGAAGTAACTAAACCTGTCGGTGTCAGGTCGGTATCCGTAAACAATATAACTGTAACAGTAGCCTTGGCGGCTTCCGCTAGTGCTAGATTTAGTGATATTCCAATAATATCTAGAAACTTGGATGCTGATTACGCAGTGCAAGCCGTGGATGATAAATCGTCAAAAGTTGATGTTACGGTAAAAGGAGTAAAATCCGTTATTAACTCAATAAGTGGAAAATATAATGAATATATTTATCCTTATATTGACTTATCGGGTTATAAAGAAGGTACTTATGATGTCGAAGTACAAATAGATGGTCGAGAAAATCGATTAACCTATATAGCAACTCCGAAAAAAGTAAAAATAAAAATAGTAAAAAAATAGAACAGTTTTGAACTGTTCGTTTTTTTTTAATTATCTAAATGTTTAAAAAGAAGACCAATATTGATCAAACCACAAATTCCTACCACAATATAAATAATTCTGGCAATAATATCCATATCACCGACAATTGTGGCAACTAAATTGAAGTCAAATAGTCCAATCAACAACCAAACAATGGCTCCAATTATGGTAAAAACAAGTGCAATTTTTTGAATCGTTTCCATAATATCTCCTTTCTTTTACTACTATTATGAAAAAAAATAAGTAAAATATACATAAAAAAATAAAAAAATCGTATGATGTAGTATATTGAGGTGAAAGAAATGAAAAAGAAGTTAATAGTTTTAATGTTTTTATTTGTTTTGACAACAGGATGTTTTAAAAAGTCGGGTGGCAGTTATAGTGAATTTAAAGACAAAGTTGAAAAATTAAATGCTTATCAAATATCTGGAGAATTAGAAATATATAACAATGAAAATAAATATACTTACGATGTATCCGTTACCTATCAAAAAGAAGATAAATATCGAGTTTCATTAAAAAATAAAACCAATAACCATGAACAAATAATTTTAAAAAATGAAGAAGCAGTTTACGTTTTAACTCCATCTTTAAGAAAAAGTTTTAAATTTCAAAGTGATTGGCCAAGTAATAATTCCCAAAGTTATTTACTGCAAAATTTAATTTTTGATGTCGACAATGATAAAAATAAAAAAGAAAAGAAAAAAGATAAAGAAACAATAGTTGAATCAACAGTAACATACTCTAATAATCCCGAACTAGTTAGTCAAAAAATTTATTTAAACAAAAATAGTCAAGTAACCAAAGTAGAAGTATTAGATAAAGATGGTAATATCAAAATAAAAATGAAATATCAAAAAATAGATTATAAACCAAACATTCCTAAAAATTACTTTACCATAGATTATAATATTGATACTGATGAAACAACCAAAACATCAGCTAGTATTGACAACATTACTTATCCTATGTATATGCCAGATAATACTTATCTCCAATCACAAGATAAAATAAAAACTACAACCGGAGAAAGAGTAATTTTAACATTTGCGGGAGAAAAGCCTTTTACTTTAGTTGAAGAAACAATTGCAGTTGATAACACCATTGATACAATAACGGTTATAGGCGAACCAACATTTTTAACTGATACAGTCGGTTCAATAGGTGAAAATAGTGCTACTTGGGTAAACAATGATATCATGTATTATGCAACTAGTGATGCATTAGATACCAATGAACTTTTAAAAGTAGCCGAATCAATCAGTAATAATGCCATAGAAAAATAAAAGCCCAGCAATAAAAAATGCTTGTATTTTATAGGATGCTTTGATATAATAACACTGGGTGATGGAAATGGGAAAAACTAAAAAAACAAACACAACAAAGCAAACAAATAAAAAAGTAGAAACAAATGAAAAGAATAAAAATACCGGTAAAAATATAAATAAAAACAATAATAAAAAAACAAATAAAAAAAATGAACAAGTAAGTCAAACTAAAAAGACAAACGAAAAAAACAAACAAATGAATCAAACTAAAAAAACAAACAAAAAAGTTGTTACGGAACCAAAAAAAGAAGAAAAAGTAGTTAAAAAAGAAGAAAAAAAAGAAACCCCAAAAATAAAGGAAGAAAAAAGTGATTTAAAAAAACTATTTATTTTAATTGGAATAATAGCTGCTTTATTTATCATCTTTTATGCCGCAATCACAATTGTAAATAAAAACAAATTAAATCAAATCTTTCCAAGTGATGATTCCTTAGGAGAAACTGAATTTGATTATAGTAAAATTATGGTTGGAAATATGTTGACACAAAATAAAGATGAATATTATGTTTTAGCCTATAAAACAGAAGACGATGAAAGTAATCCTTATGCTGATGATATATCTGAATATGAAAGTTATAAGTATGACTACAAAATATATACCATCGATTTAAATGATGTATTTAATAAAAAATATGTGGCTGATGAATCTAATTTTGATGATGACAATATAATTTTTAGTAAAACAACTTTAGTTAAAGTAAAAGATGGAAAAATAGATAGTGTTTATGAAGATGATGAAGAAATAAGTAATACTATAGATGACTTATTAGAAGATGCCAGAGAAAAAACTGAATAGTAAACGTTATAGTTTACTATTTTTTTGTCAAGTATTATCAAAAAACATAACATAAATGGACAACGACAATTCTTTATGTTATATTAAAAATAGGTGATGATATGGCAAAAGAAGAAAAAAAGATAGTATCAAAAAAAGAAACTAAAAATAGTTCTAAAACAAAAGTTAGTAAAGTTGAAAATAAAACAAAGAGAAAACCAAAATCAAAAGAAAAAATAACTGAAAAGGCAACCAAGAAAACAACTAAAAAAGTTGTTGTTGAACCCAAACAAGAAAAAAAAGTAGTTAAAAAAGAAATCCCAAACGAAACAAACAGTTTTTCTAAAGAAATGATATTTTTATTACTAGCTACTTGTATAATAAGTTTAATAATGGGATGGGTTATATGCTTTAAAATGCAGTATCGTGATTCAATAGTTGCCAAAGATAAATATCTAAAAAAATTTGTTGATGAATATGGAGAAGTAAAAAATAATTACTACAAAAATATCGATTGGAGAAAAGCTTTAGATAATTCTATGGAAGGATTATTACAATCTTTAGATGATGATTATGCTGGAATTATTAAAGCAGAAGATACTAGTACTTATGATTCTAAAATAAATGGTGAGTATGAAGGTCTTGGAATGGAAGTAATAAGTGCCAATGATAAAATAAAAGTAATCTCCGTATTTAAAAATAGTCCAGCTGACTTAGCGGGTATCAAAATAGATGATGAAATCATTAAAGTAGACAATATAGATCTGATTGGTAAAAGCACCAATGTTTTAACTAACTATGTAGAAAAAATTGATAAAGAAGTTGAACTTACAATAAATAGAAAAAAAGAAGAAAAGAAAATAAAAATAACTAAAGGTAAAATAATAGTGCCATCAGTAAGTAGTGAAATGATTGATGAAGAACAAAAAATAGGATACATAGAACTAAGTAGATTTTCCAATAATACTTACGCAATTTTTAAAGAAGAACTAAATAAACTAGAAAAAAATGGTATGCAAAAATTGATAATTGATGTTAGAGGAACCAATGGAGGAGTATTACAATCTGCTTACCAAATAACATCGGAATTTTTAGATAATAGTAAAATTGTATACCAAATTGAAACTAACAAAGAAACAACCAAATTTTATTCCGAAGGAACTAAAACTAAGAATTATCCAATTGTTGTATTACAAGATACTAATAGTACTAGTGGGGCTGAAATATTAAGTAGTGCCTTAAAAGAAAACTTAAATGCTACTATCATAGGAACCGAAAGCTATGGAAAAGGAACAGTTCAAGAATTACATTATATGGATAATGGAAGTGAATATAAATTTACTACTAAAAAATGGTTGACTTCTAAAAGTAAATGGGTAGATACTATAGGGGTTAAGCCAACTATAGAAGAACCAGCAAGTAAAGAATATAGAGAAAACCCAACTAGAGAAAACGATAATCAATTAAAAAAGGCCCTTGAATATTTAACAGAGAAATAAATCTCTGTTTTTGCTTTATAATAAAATTATGCTATAATTGAAAAAGAAAGAGGGAAACCAATGAATAGGATTTGTGTTGGAGATAAGTATCAAATAATGTGTTATAAACATGATAAAAAAGTTCATCGTCTTTGGGAAGAAGCCATAGTTTTAGACATAAAAAAAGATTATATAGTTTTTGGAAATAAAAAAACCTTAGTAACGAGAGCTGAAGGAATATGTTGGAAAACTAAAGAACCAGCCATTATGTATTATTTTAAAAATAAATGGTATAATGTCATAGCCCAACTCAAAAAAAATGGCATATCATATTATTGTAATATAGCCAGTCCATTTATATTAGAAGAAAATACTGTCAAATATATTGACTATGATTTAGATCTTAGAATTTTTCCCGATGGTGAATATAAAATATTAGATAGATTAGAATATCAGTACCATCAAAAACTGATGACATATCCAGATGATTTAAAAGAAGCAATTGAGAATGGATTGGATGAATTGATAGCTTTATATAAATCAAAATCAATAATTTTTGATGCTAAAGCAAATTATGAATATCAAGAAATATATGAACAATTAAAAGAAGAAGAATTATCTCACGAAAATAAATAATATAGACATAAAAAGTCTATATTTTACATTTTTAGGGGAAAAACGACAAAATTTAAAAAAAGTAATTGACACTATTAAAAACTTTTGATATATTATGTATGCGCTTTAAAAAAAGCGGAAGAATGATCTTTGAAAACTGAGCAAAAAGTCAATTCACATAAGTCGGGAAAATTTTTAAAATAAAATTTAATTTTTTAGGAAACATTTTTAAAAACTGACATATATTATATAGAAAGTATAAATGAATTGTTGAATTTGACACTATATTGTACTATAAAATGTCAAAAGACAAAATTTTTACTTTTTTTTACAAAAAATGATTGACAGTTGTTATTGAAGATGATATATTAAAGGTGCTCCGAAAGAGAAAAGCAAAAATTCAAAAAAATTGAAAAAAATGCTTGACTTTATTTTGGACATTTGATATATTAGTATTGCGTTTTGAAAAAAACCGAGAATGATCTTTGAAAACTGAGCAAAAAGTCAATTCACATAAGTCAGGAAAAAATGTAAAACGAACAAAGAACTTATATGACGAGAAATTGTCATTTTAATTTTATTTGGAGAGTTTGATCCTGGCTCAGGATGAACGCTGGCGGCATGCCTAAGACATGCAAGTCGAACGAAGTGGCCCAA